>DWUP01000001.1 GCA_020012075.1 Candidatus Avibacteroides avistercoris | reverse complement strand
CATTCATTCTGCCCGTGAGCCTCATGGGTTTCACGGTTCACCCTTGAAGGTGCAATGTGCGTGCCAACAGGGTTTTGCTGACAAGTCCGTCCCGCAGACTGTCGCATCTGTCATGAATAGTGACAAAATTGCCCGGGTAAGTACATGACAGAAAGCCCGCACACCGTAATGATGTGCGGGCTCCGTTGTCGCTTAGCGCAGGCCGTGCCTGCATTACGCATTATCTGACAAACTTGAGAGTGCCTTGCGCGCCTTTGGCCACATACACTCCGCCGGGCAACATGTCGAGCGAAGCCTGGCTGCCTGCAGGTACGCGGAGGACAGCTTGTCCCGAGACGCTGTAGACGACTACATCCTCGGCCGTCGTCAGTGTGCACGTAGTATTGTCATAGGTGGTCAGTTGCATCTGCGGTGCGGCAGAGACACCTGAAGTCCCGGGGCCTGACCCGTCATCGACTTTGAACGAAGCTGTAACCTCCATTGTCGGGTTGCTGAGTGCGAATACTCTTGCCCCCCAATAATACTGAGTGCCAAAGAACGGGTTGTTCACCTTGAGTTCCTCGATGACTTGCGGCACGCCATTGACATAGACATTCTCGAGCACATAGCCTGCGGCGGGGACAGCGCATATCCACATCTCGGTCATTGTCTGCACGACATTATCCCCCTCGACGCCAGGCTGGATGGTGCTGTAAATATTGCCGTCCACGATTGTATTCATCGTTATCTGTCCGTTGCCTTGGTCATATACATAGTTGACAATGACATCGGTCGAGGTGATTTGATATTCGATGCTGGTCTCGTCGCTGACTGTCACCGAGCCGCCATTGGTGAATGTCTGGCCGCCGACAGTGATTGTGCCGAGTGTCACTTCACTGCTGGGCACCACATTGACCGTCAGTGACGACCCCGATGGCACGATGCCTGAAGCATAGACTGCCTCGCCGCCGCATGTGACCTGTATGTCGGCCAGAGAAGAAACGAGGTAGCGCACGAGGCAACTGCCCGAAGGTATCGGCTCGAAGGTAGCCTCGAGCTCGGTGTCGGCAGTCACAGTGAACTGGTGTGAAGAGAGGATGTCGCTGCCGTTGGCCGTGAGCGATGCCAGATAGTAGCCCGAGCCGGGCACTGCATTGACATAGAGTGTCGAGCCTGCGCCCACCTCTGCGTCACTTTCCAATCTGGCAGAGGGGTATCCGGTGGATACCGACAGCTGGCCGTTTTCCGGTTCGCCCCAAGTGACGTTGTAAACTGCCGCGCTGGCCGCCAACGGGAGACAAAGGGCTACAGCTACGGCCGAAAGGAATGAGAGTAAATTCTTATTCATAAGCAAATGTCTTAAAATGATATTATTTAGTCGCAATGTTACTCATTTGGCAATTATGTCATGGTCAAAATGCCGTTAAAAATGCTTAAACCGCAACAGACGGAGACACACGGCGGACTGTCGCCGCGCACCATGCGTCAGAACTGCAAAGCAACCGTGGCAGCCCCGCCACTGCCGGTGGCAAAAGCCGAGAAGCCTATCGCCATGTCTTCGCCGGCCTTGCGGCGCTTGAATATCCGGCTGGTCCACGGCAGGAGCCAATAGCCCACGCGGGCCGAGAGGATGCCTATCCCCGCCCCGGCCAACACATCTGTCGTCCAGTGACGCTCGTTGTAGAGGCGCATGAGGCCTATGAAAGTCGCCACCCCGTAGGCAGCCGCGCCGTAGCCCCACCCGTACTCCTCGCGCACTATCTCTGCCCCCATGAATGCCGTGGCCGTGTGCCCCGAGGGGAAAGAGTTGAGCGCGCCGCTGTCAGGGCGCGGCTCTCTGACCGTGTGCTTGATGACATTGACGGCCGTGGCCATAGTCGCCGCCGACACCGCAAGGACCATCGTGCGGTCCACATAGTCGTGCTTGGCCTTGGCACCGAGCAGGCTGAGCCCGTAGACGGAGGCTATGGGCAGATACTGGATATAGTCGTCGGCGTAGGTCTTGCGCCGCCCGTGGAATGAATAGCCCATCGCCTCGCGGACCTTGTCGTTCATCCGCCCGAAGCCCGCATTTTTCACACCCATCCCGCCGAGTGTCACCAGCACGGCAGGGGCAATGAGCTGCGTGGGCTTGAAGCGGCAGTCCTCATAGCCGTCATACCGCGTCGAGTCATTGCGATGCCTGAGGGCGAAAGCCTGTCCCTGCCCCATGAAGAGGAGCAGCAGGACAAATGTGATTACCTTGCGCATAAGTCAGTCGTGTCAGATGTTAAGCACGCGGCAAAGGTAACAAAAAGTTCCGCTGCACCGCCCACTCCATCTGGCATACGATGCCGCAGGCAAAAAGACCGTATGCCACGGCAGATGGCATACGGTGATTCCGCACACGGGGTCAGACCTTTTTTCCGGCACGGTGCATGACGCAAGGCCGCCGCCATGCCCGCCACGGGCACATGCACAGCAGGCCGGCGGCGGCGCGAGGCACACAATCCACATGCCGTCACACCC
The DNA here is from genome assembly GCA_020012075.1 of Candidatus Avibacteroides avistercoris. GTDB lineage: Bacteria > Bacteroidota > Bacteroidia > Bacteroidales > Bacteroidaceae > Avibacteroides > Avibacteroides avistercoris. The sequence continues at coordinate 10,653 of DWUP01000001.1, read as the reverse complement.
CAAGGCCGCGGCAGTGTGGCTATATGTCAAAACTCTTTGCTAACTTTGTCCTGACGACGGCGACTGCCGCATCTGAAGTACAAACGCATTATAAAACATCAAACATCAAAACCATGTACACCAACAAGCTTTTGACTGCGCTTGCCGCCACGACAATGCTCATGGCATCGTGCGGGAGCGGTGAGACAGGACAGCCCGACTACACGGCATACGTCAATACTTTCATCGGCACGGCCGACAACGGGCACACATTCCCCGGGGCATGCCTCCCGTTCGGGATGGTGCAGGCCAGCCCCGAGACCGGAGCCGTGGGATGGCGCTACTGCTCGGGCTACAACTATGCCGACTCGCTCATCTGGGGCTTCTCGCAGACGCACCTCAACGGCACGGGATGCCTCGATCTGGGCGACGTGCTCATCCAGCCCGTCACGGGCAAGCGTGTCAGGAACGACTACCGCAGCCGCTTCGACAAGGCGACCGAGAGCGCGACACCGGGCTACTACACCGTGAGGCTCGATGACTATGGCGTCAGGGCCGAGATGACGGCCACAGACAACACGGCAGCCTACCGCTTCGTCTACGAGGACGCCGACAGCGCATCGCTCCTCATCGACCTGCAGCACGGCATGGCATGGAACGAGGACCAATATCACTCGCACGTCCTCGCCTGCCGGTCTGAGTGGACAGACGACCACACGCTCGAGGGACACGTCATCTCAAAGGTCTGGGCAGAACAGCAACTCTACTTCATCATGCGGCTCAACCGCCCGGTGACCGACAAGTTTGTCCTCCCCAAGCAGGAAGGCGAGCGCGGCGACCGGTGGATCGCATCGTTTGACATGACCCCGGGCGACACACTCGAAGTGCGCATCAGCCTCTCGGCGGTAGACAGCCGTGGGGCATCGCTCAACATGCAGGCGCAGTCAGACGGCAAGACATTCGACGCGCTGCGCCTCGCGGCAAAGGACGCATGGCAGGACATCCTCTCGTCAATCGTCATCGACGGGACAGAAGCACAGAAAGAGAGCTTCTATACGGCGATGTACCACCTCTTCGTGCAGCCCACCGACATAGCTGACACCGACGGCCGCTACAGGGGCGCAAACGACTCGGTCTTCAAAGCCGACGGAGGACGCTACTTCAGCACCTTCTCGACATGGGACACATTCCGCGCGGCCCATCCCCTCTATACCATCGTCGCGCCCGACGCCGTCACAGGCTTTGTGCAGACCATGATCGCGCATACCGACGTACAAGGCTACCTGCCGATATGGTCGCTGTGGGGCAAAGAGACGTTCACAATGATCGGCAACCACGCAGCATCGGTCATAGCGGAAGCCTACGAGAAAGGCATAAGGGGATATGACGCCGAGGAGGCATACGAGGCCGTCAGGAAGAGCCTCACCACATCACACATCCGCAGCGACTGGGACGTCTATGACAAATATGGCTACTATCCCAAGGACAAGGTCGATGCCGAGTCGGTGTCGAGGACACTGGAGACGTGCTATGACGACTATGCCGCGGCAGTGATGGCCGGGGCGCTGGGCAAGGACGACGATGCCCGCTTCTTCCGCGACCGCTCGATGAACTACAAAAACCTCTTCGACACGACCACGATGCTCATGCGCCCGAAGCTCTCTGACGGCAGCTGGCTCACGCCTTTCAATCCCTTCGGCCTCGCACATGCCGAGAGCGTAGGCGGCGACTACACCGAGGGAAATGCATGGCAATACACATGGCACGTGATGCAGGACGTCGAGGGGCTGATAGGGCTCTATGGCGGCCGCGAAACATTCCTCTCGCAACTCGACTCGCTGTTCATCTATGACGCCTCGCTCATGGGCGACGGGCTGTCAGACGTGACCGGCCTCATCGGACTCTATGCCCACGGCAACGAGCCGAGCCACCACGTGGCCTACCTCTATGCCCTCGCCGGCCGCCCGTGGCGCACGCAGGAGCTGGTGCGCGAGCTGTGCGACACCAAGTATATCAACAAGCCCGACGGCCTGTGCGGCAACGACGACTGCGGGCAGATGTCGGCATGGTACATCTTCAGCATGCTCGGCTTCTATCCCGTAGACCCGGTGTCGTGCGAGTATGTCATCGGAGCGCCGCAAGTGCCCGAGGCCGTCATCAACCTGCCGGGCGGAGGACAATTCAAGGTCGTGGCCGAAGGACTGAGCACCGACAACAAATATGTCGGAGGCGTCACGCTCAACGGCGAGCCATACGACAAGCCCTACATCACACATGACGACATAGTCAAGGGCGGGACACTCACATTCAAGATGACCGGCAGCCACGAATGACGGCCATACCGCCGCCACAACAGCCGGACAAGGGTGAGACACCGCAAGGGCGGAGGCACGAGACACAGCCTCCGCCCTTTTTTCATTGTATGAAAACCGCAGAATCATCGTATGCCAAGACAGAAAACATACGACCCCACGGACCGAAACATCGTATGCCACGGAGCAAAACATGCGGTCTCATGGTGGACTGAGCGGCAAATTGCACTAACTTTGCGCGGAATCGGCCGGCAGCACCACCGCCACCGGACGAAAGCGATGAAGCATACTGACAAACAAAAGATAAAAGACTGAAAGACAAATGGCTTTACAATGCGGCATAGTGGGTCTGCCCAATGTGGGCAAATCGACCCTTTTCAACTGCCTGTCAAACGCCAAGGCACAGGCGGCAAACTTCCCATTCTGCACCATCGAGCCCAATGTGGGCGTCATCACCGTGCCCGACGAGCGCCTCACCAAGCTGGCAGAGCTGGTACATCCCGGGCGGATAGTCCCGACGACCGTCGAGATAGTGGACATCGCCGGACTTGTCAAGGGCGCAAGCAAGGGCGAAGGGCTGGGAAACAAGTTCCTCGCCAACATACGCGAGACTGATGCCATCATACACGTGCTGCGCTGCTTCGACGACGACAATGTGACACACGTCGATGGCACGGTGGACCCGGTGCGCGACAAAGAGATAATCGACATGGAGCTGCAGCTCAAAGACCTCGAGGCCATCGACAGCCGCATACAGAAAGTACAGAAACAAGCCCAGACCGGAGGCGACAAGGCGGCCAAGCAGACCTACGAGGTGCTGCTCCGCTTCAAGGAGGCACTCGAGCAAGGCAAATCGGCACGCACCGTGGCATTCGACACAAAAGAGGAACAGAAGATAGCCCACGACCTCTTCCTGCTGACGACCAAACCGGTGCTCTATGTCTGCAACGTCGATGAGGCAAGCGCGGCGACAGGCAATGCCTACGTCGAGCGGGTGCGCGAGGCAGTGAGCGAAGAGAACGCACAAATCCTCGTCGTGGCCGCCAAGATAGAATCGGAAATCACCGAGCTGGAGACCTACGAAGAGAGGCAGATGTTCCTGCAAGAGATCGGACTGGAGGAATCCGGCGTGGCACGCCTCATCAAGTCGGCATATTCGCTGCTCGACCTCGAGACATTCTTCACCGCCGGCGAGATGGAGGTCAAGGCATGGACCTACCACAAGGGCTGGAAAGCACCACAGTGCGCCGGCGTCATACACACCGACTTCGAGAAAGGCTTCATCCGCGCCGAGGTCATCAAGTATGACGACTTCATCCACTACGGCTCAGAAGCCGCCGTGCGCGAGGCCGGCAAGCTATATGTCGAGGGCAAAGACTATGTCGTGGAGGATGGCGACATCATGCACTTCCGTTTCAACGTCTAAAGACACCGCACCATGGCGACCGCACCACTGCTGTTCATCGACTGGCATCCCGACCCGGTGATGCTCAGGCTGGGAGGCTTCGAGCTGCACTACTACTCCATACTGTTCGCACTCGGGTTGATACTGGCCTACCTCGGCGCAAAGCGCATCTACAAGGACAAGGGCATCGCCCCCGACAAGCTCGACCCGCTGTTTGTCTATGCCTTCCTCGGCATCCTCGTCGGTGCACGGCTGGGCCACTGCCTGTTCTATGAGCCGGGCTACTACCTGTCGCACCCCATCGAGATGCTGCTGCCCATCCGCGACACGCCGACCGGCTGGCAATTCACGGGCTACCAAGGACTCGCGAGCCACGGCGGCGCACTGGGACTCATCATAGCACTGTGGCTCTACGTGCGGCGCACAAGGCTCAACTTCGTAGACGTACTCGACTTCATAGCCATCGTCACACCGCTCACAGCGTGCTTCATCCGTCTCGGCAACCTGATGAACGGCGAGATAGTCGGCAAGCCGACCGACGTGCCATGGGCATTCCTCTTCGATGGGTATGACGAGCCGCGCCACCCCGCCCAGCTCTATGAGGCGTTGGCCTATCTGTGCTTCTTCATAATGAACGTCATCGTCTACCTCAAGCTCTACCGCAAGGGGCGGTTGCACCGAGGCTTCATGTTCGGTCTGACGCTCGCCACGATCTTCACCTTCAGGTTTTTCATCGAGTTCCTCAAGGACGTGCAGGTCGATTTCGAGCGTGGCATGACCCTCGACATGGGACAGTGGCTCAGCATCCCCTTTGTCATCATCGGCGTGGCCTGCATGATCGGCGGCCGGTGGCTCGACAAAATCGTGGCAAAGGCCGAATTCAAGGATGCCAAGGGCAAGAAGAACAAGAAATAACAGGCAAGCACCATAAAAGAGAAGTCCCGCCCCACTCCTGCTTGGCAGGAATGGGGCGGGACTTGCATTTATTATACCGATGCCTTACTCCACTGTTATCGTCCTCGGTGCTGCGGCCTGAGGCTTCAGTTTGGGGAATGTGATGGTCAGTATGCCGTCGGCAGCGCGCGCCGTGACCGCATCGCGATCGACGTCGTCGGGCAGGACAAACGCTTTGCTAAACTTGCCGTAGGCAAACTCACGGCGCAAGTAACGCTCGTGCAACGCAGGGTCGGCGGCGGCAGCCTGCTTGTTGGCCCTCACGACGAGAGACCCCTCATCGTCAAAGGTCAGCGTGAAGTCATCTTTGGCCAGACCCGGGGCGGCTATCTGTGCTTCATAGGCTTCCTCGGTCTCATACAGATTGATGGCAGGTGAGGCCGCACGTGCCGAGACACGGTCGCCCGTGTAAAAAACGGGGTTCATCAATTCGTCCCACATGCTGTGGTGGCGGTTGTTTCTGTGATTGCTCATATCGCTAATATTTATTGATTTGACAAATACTGTTTGCCGCATCCCGCCTTGCGGGTCAGGCACAAAGGCAAGGGCAAGCTCTGTGCCAGCTGTAGCTGACGGACATTTTTGTCACACGGCAGGGCATAATCATGACAAAATGTGACCATTTGTCCGCCATCACACGTCGCGGCACGAAAAAGGCGGGCGGGCCATAGCCCGTCCGCCTTATGGAATCCATGCGGGATGCCGGGGTCACTTGACCTCGATGCTCCTGCGCTGTGGTGCTGCCTGATGTTCGACCTTCGGTATCACGATGCCGAGCACGCCGTTTTCGGCCTTGGCCGAGATAGCATCCTTATTGACATCGTCGGGCAACGTCAGTGTCCTGCAAAACTTGGAATAAGAGAACTCGCGGCGCAGGAAGCGTCCTTTCTTGTCCTCCTCCTTGTCCTCATGCCGCTTCTCAACCTCGATGACAAGATTATTGTCGTCATCGACATGGACGTTGAAGTCATCCTTGGTCAGGCCGGGGGCTGCCAGCTCGACACGGTATTCTTTTTCATTTTCCAGCACATTGACTGCCGGGAGGGTCTGATTGACGCGCTCCATCCAGTTGTTGTCAAAGAAGTCACTGAAAATGTCAGGCAACCAATTTTGGTTTCTTCTTACAGGCATCATAGTTTTATCCTCCATCATTTATGTTTGTTCACAATCTCCGGATGCTGCCCCGCGTGTGCCGTGCGGCGGCATCCGCAGTCTGATGTGCAAATGCCGTGCCTGCGGCCCGGTGACGACATATTGTCACCACCGCACGCGCGATGATGACATAATGTGGCCGATGCCGACAAGTTGGCATCACAATGCCGGCGGCAAAGGTGGTCAGATGTCTATCCCGTGACCATAGAGGAACTCGGGCGCGATGTCGAGGCCGACTTCCCAGTAGATTGTGTCGCGCAGGCCGAACTGCATGAACGTGGCCTTGTCCTCAAGCACCTTGAAGGCCGGGTATCTGAAGAGGATGGACATATCGACACGCTTCCGCGCCCCGTTGCTGAAGGTGAAGTCTATCATATATTCGCCCGCGCAGCGGGCATCTGTGACGTGCAGTATCATTGTCATTCGCCGTTTTTAACGTTCAACCTCGTGATTTTCTCGCCGCGCTGTGCGCATTGCCACAGCTCATGCAGGTCTTCATCGCAACTGTCGATGAAGTCATTGACCACACTGATGTCTTCAAACGTGCCACGTCCCTCGACCTCCCTGCCGTCGAGCGTCATGACAAACTCGTCGTTGCCGCGCCTGACATGCAGGTGTGCCGGCCCGGCATCGAGGGGATAGATGCTGATGCTCAGACCCTGTATAGTGAAAATCTCTGCCATAGCTTTTGTGCCGTTAATCAAGTCTTTTGGCAAATTTAAGGATGCCACGGCACAATTGCAACCTTTCGCGCCGCGGGGTCGTATGATTTTTGCCACAGGGTCGTATGCAAAAGGCAAAAAGGTCAGACCCCACGGGCGATAGGGTCTGACCTTTTTGCTGTTAGCATCCTACCACGCGGGCGCGACGCCGCACCTGCGTGATGGGAGCCTCTCACTTTATGCCACGGGCTTTGTATATACGCTCCTTGGCGGCATTGATTTCTTGGAATTTCCTCTCGGCGGCACGTCGCACGTCTTCGCCCAGCGAAGCCACCTTGTCGGGATGGTGCTTGAGTGCCAGACGGCGGTAGGCCGCCCTGACCTCGTCGTCGGTGGCCGTGGGACTGACCTCCAGCACGCGGTAGTCGTCATCCAGACCGCCTTGTCCGCCGAGGTTGAGCATCGAGTCCACTTCGCTCACTTGGATACGCAGATAGACAGCCACCTCGTGCAATGCAGCCACTTCATCGGGCGAAACGGTCCCGTCGGCACGGGCTATCTCGATGAGAAACTCGATGAGCTGCAACCGCGCCTCTTGCGACAGGTTGTCAGACATCTGCCCCGCACACTCGCGGATGGTGCGTCTGAAGGCATCGGGGTCGCGCGCGTCCATCTGCTTGCGCTGCTCGAACAGTCTGAGCAATATCTGTTCGCCCTGCGTCTGCGCCGCCGGGCCGAAATTGTCGCGCAAGAAGCGGCGCACCGTCTCCATCTCGCTGTGCATCACGCGGCCGTCGGCCTTGATGACGTAGGATGCCAGCACGAGCATCGAAAACATGAAACTGTTCCTCTGTCCCTCGGCACGTCCCGCCGCCGTCGTCGCACGCGCGTCGCCGTCAGCCTGATTGAACTTCTCAAAAGCATAGCCCAAAGCAAAGGCCGCCAAGCCGCCCAGCGGCCCCATGGTCATGAAGCCGAGCACACCGGCTATCCATTTTGTCGCTCCCATATCCTTATATTCCTATTTATTTATAGTATATGCCGCCACCGGCGGTCGTTGCAAACTTACTAAATTCCCCTATTGACAGCAAGGATAGCTGCCATGACATCACCGTGCCATGCTTCACTTCTTGAAAAACCTCCCCACCACCGGCAGTGCCGAGAGCGGCAAATCGTGCCTGACGACGTAGGCCACGAAGACGGCCAGCAGCACAGTGCCCGTCAGCGTGTCGGCCCACAGGATGCCGGTGGCGGCCAAACGGCGCACGACAAGCAGCACTGCGGCCAGCGACATATAGCGCACTATGGACTTGAGGTCGTAGGCGATGGGATAGCGACGCTGCCCGATGACGTAGGAGAGCAGCGTGATGACCGCATAGCCCGTGAGCGACGCCCATGCCGATGCCATGTAGCCGAAGCGTGGGACGAGAGCCACGTTGAGCACCAGCACTATCACCAGCCCGATGACCGAGAAGTAAGCCCCCCACTGCGTCTGGTCGATGAGTTTATACCAAAAGGAAAGATTGAAATAGATGCCCACAAACAGCTCGGCAGCCATCACCACCGGCACACACTTCAGACCCTCCCAGTAGTCGGGTGCGATGATAAACTTCAACAGGTCGATGTAGCACATCACGGCAAGGTAGGCCAGCAACCCGAAGATGACGAAAAACTTCATCGCCTCGGCGTAGGTCGCGCGGTTGTCCCGCTCGCGGCTCTTGCCGAAGACAAACGGTTCGTATGCGAAGCGGAATGCCTGCGTGAACATGGCCATGACCATCGCCACCTTGCTCACCGCCCCGTAGACGGCCAGCTGCGACTCTGCCTCGCCACGGTCTGACAACAGGTGCGGATAGATGATTTTGTCCACCGTCTGGTTGAGTATGCCGACCACGCCGAGTGCAAGGATAGGCAACGAATAGTGCATCATCTCCCTCCACAGCCGGCGGTCGAAACGCCACCGGAAGCCGGCCACCTCGGGCAGCAGGAAGAGCAACTGGCACGACGTGCAGATGAAATTGGCCACGAAGGCATAGCCCACACCGTAGGCCGGGTCATAAAACCACGACACCGTCGCAGGTGCGTGCTCCATCAGCCAAGGGCAACCGAGATAGAAGAAGAGGTTGAGCCCGATGTTGGGGATGATAAAAAGCATCTTGACCGCAGCAAACTTGAGCGGACGCTGCTTGTAGCGCAGCCATGCAAAGGGGATGCACATGAATGCGTCGAGCGCCACGACGACGGCCATCATCCCTATATACTCCGGGTGCTCCCCATAGCCCAGCCACGAGGCGAGCGGGTGGAGCAAGGCAAGGCACAGCACGATGAAAGCCAGCGACGAAGTGCCGACAGAGGTCAGCGTCGTGCCGTAGGCCACCAGAGGGTCGCGGTCGCCACGATTGACGAAACGGAAGAAACCGGTCTCCATCCCATACGTCAGGATGACCAGCATCAGCGCGGTCATAGCATAGACGTTGGTGATGACACCATATCCCCCCGACGCGACACTCATCTTGGCCGTGTAAAGCGGCACAAGCAGATAGTTGAGGAAACGCCCCACGATGCTGCTCAGTCCGTAGATGGCAGTGTCACGGGCGAGTGATTTCAGTCCCGGCATGGCAGGTTTGGATTAATTATGGTCATTGTCGTCATTGACATCTCCTTGGCATTGAGAGATAATTGATGCACGCACTACTCCTCGTCGTCAAACAGTCCCCGTCCGCGCGTCAGGGGCAGACGCCCGAGGTGGCGGTAGGCCAGCTCCGTCACTTCGCGTCCGCGGGGGGTGCGCTTCATGAATCCCTCTTTGATGAGGAATGGCTCGTAGACTTCCTCCAGTGTGTCGGGCTCTTCGCCGAGTGCCGTGGCAATGGTGGTCAGGCCGACGGGCCCGCCGCCAAACTTGTCGATGACGGTGCACAGTATCTTGTTGTCTATCTCGTCGAGGCCATACTTGTCGATGTTGAGGGCTTCGAGGGCAAAGAGTGCGATGTCATAGTCGATATGGCCGTCGCCTTTGACCTGCGCGAAGTCACGCACGCGGCGCAACAGTGCATTGGCGATGCGCGGCGTTCCCCGGCTGCGGGAGGCAATCTCGTCGGCCGCCTCTGCCGAGCAACGGACACCGAGGATGCGGGCCGCACGCAGCACGATGCCGCTCAGGACGCTGTTGTCATAATACTCGAGGTGCATGTTGATGCCGAAGCGTGCGCGGAGCGGGGGGCTGAGCCTTCCGCTGCGCGTGGTGGCACCGATGAGGGTAAAGGGGTTGAGCTCGATCTGGATGCTCCGTGCCGAAGGCCCCTTGTCAATCATGATGTCGATGCGATAGTCCTCCATCGCCGAATAGAGGTACTCCTCGACGATGCGCGGCATGCGGTGTATCTCGTCGATGAAGAGCACGTCGTTTGGCTCAAGGTTGGTCAGCACGCCGGCGAGGTCGCCGGGCTTGTCGAGCACAGGCCCGCTGGTGATCTTGAAGCCCACGCCCAGCTCGTTGGCGATGATGTTTGACAGCGTCGTCTTGCCCAGACCCGGGGGGCCGTGCAGCAGCACGTGGTCGAGCGACTCGCCGCGCAGTTTGGCCGCTTGCACGAATATCCGCAGGTTGGCCACTACCTTGTCCTGCCCGTTGAAATCATCGAAAGAGAGCGGACGTAGCGCCTTGTCGAAGTCGCGCTCACGGTCAGAGAGCTTATAATCGTGTATGTCGAAGCTGTTGTCCATATTCATATTTAGGCTTACAAAGTTAGCAAACTGTCGCGACATTAGGCACAAATGCCGCGTCACAGCTTAGCGCGGCGGCTGCAAAAGATGTGCGGCGGGGCGATGAAGCGCACCACAGACACCGTCACACGACGCGCGGCCACCGTGCGATGAGTGTCGTCATCGTCACGGTGGCCGCCGCGCCATCGGCATCCTACCCTATCTCCACGGGGTCTGATGCCATCGCCCATGGCATTGTATGCCAAGGCCCGCAGGGTTGTATGCCATTGCCATTAGGGCCGTATGCCGTCAGTCGATCATCTCGAAGCCGCAGTAGGGCACGAGCACTCTCGGCACGCGGATGCCGGCGGGTGTCTGGTTGTTTTCGAGGATGGTGGCCACGATGCGGGGCAGGGCGAGTGCCGAGCCGTTGAGTGTGTGGCACAACTCTATCTTGCGGTCGGCCGTACGGTAGCGGCATTTC
>DWUP01000062.1 GCA_020012075.1 Candidatus Avibacteroides avistercoris | reverse complement strand
GACAGTGCCGGGTCGTTACTTACTTGAGTGCGCGTCCCATCGAGAATGCCTTGCCGACCTTTTCCCCTATCTTGAGGTATTCGTTGTTGAATGGGTCGAAGGTGATGGGGCAGACTTTGGCCACATCGACGCGGCCGTTTTCGTCGAGGACACGCTCCTCCACGCTGACATTGACTATCTCGCCGCGCATGATGCAGGTGTCAGGATTGTAGTCTTTGAGACGACATTCCAGTGCGACTGACAGTTCTCTGATGAGCGGCGCATCGACAAATTGTGACTGCTCTGCATGAAATCCTGCACGGGCGAATTTGTCCGCCACATTGTTGCCCGAGACGATGCCTACATAGTCGCATGCCGTGGCATGGCCTGCCTCGCCCATGCTGACGGTGAACGCCCGTCGGGCGAGGATGTCCTTGACTGTCTTGTGCCCTGCACTGAGGCAGATGCTGATTTCATTCTCTTCGCTGATGCCTCCCCATGCGGCATTCATGGCATTTGGTGTCCCGTCCTCGCCGTAGGCGGCGATGATGAGCACCGGCTGGGGGTAGCTCAATGGCCTTGCTCCGAAATTCTTTCTCATATCGTGTCAATCTTTTAATAGGTTGGTAATTGTCTCGCGGGTGATTCGTCCGTTGAGCAGGTGCCCGTCGCGGATGTCAATGCCGGGATAGGCCGTGCGCAGTCCATCGACAGAGTTGGCGATGCCGCTGCCGCCCGAGGTGGCAAACGGGATGACGACCACGCCCGTGAGGTCTGCACTCTCGATGAAAGTATTGACCACACGTGGCGCCTGATTCCACCAGATGGGATAGCCGAGCAGCAATGTGTCGCATCCGTCGAGGCCTGCGCTGTCAGTGGCTATGGCCGGACGTGCCTTGGGGTCATTCATCTCTACGCTGCTGCGCGATGTACTGTCATGCCAGTCGAGGTCGGCTGCCGTATATGGTTGCGCCGGTTTGATGGCGATGAGCCGCCCTCCTGTGACTGATGCAATCTCTTTTGCCACCCTCTCGGTAGTCCCTGTGGCCGAGAAATATGCTACTGCGATGCCGTCACTCTCATTGGCATCTGTCCGCGCAGCGTGCTGTGAGCAAGCCGTCGTCGCCAGTAGCAACGATGCGGCGGCTGCCATTAATGTACGTTTCATAGGCTATGTCTTGATTTGATTTTGCGGACGTAAAGGTATGCAACATTTACAGCACGGCTATTACCATCATTACAGATAGGCATAGACATTTTACTTATTTTATATCTCAATCTGCCATATAGCGCCGAAATGTAAGCCCCCGCCATCTGTCATCAGATGGCGGGGGCTGGTGTACCGGTTCAGATATGGGTCAGAAATTGTAACCGAAGCAAATGGAGAAGTTGCGCAACTTGCTTGTTCATCGATGTTGTCACACATTCATTGCAGGGAATCATGGTTTCTGTTGAAAACATTTTTATTATCATGCCACTTGCCATCAGTGTCAGGGCGAGCGGCAGTGTGATGGCATAGGATGTCTTCGCCTGTGGCATACGATGTTTTTGCACTTGGCATACAATGATTTTGGGTATGGCATACAATGCTTTTGCCCGCGGGGTCGTATGTTTTGAGGTATTTCATCCGGTGTCGTCCTGCGGGGACTTGCACGTTGCGTGGGCTTTGCACTATCCTTGTTTCACTAAAACAGGATTCGACTCGGCAAGGCTGCGAGGGAGCAAGCTCCTTCCGCTTGTCTATGCTCTCGCCTTTTATTATCTTTGCTTCACGAAGACAGGTGGCGGCTCGACATAGCCCGGGTGTAAGCGACTTCACACCCTTGCCTCTGTTCTCGCCTTTCACTATCTTTGGACCTCCAAAATCAGATGTGTATGTGGTGGGTATTGGCATTGATATTGGCTGCGGGCGTTATCGCGGCAGTCGTGTGGGTGCGTGGCAGGGTAGATGACCCTGTGCAGCCTCACGGGACACCACGTGATGCCGGTTGCTGCGGACAGCATGCTGTGTGCGAGCGTGACAGCCTGCTGGCCGCTGTGAGCAGCCGTGTGGAGTACTATGATGATGAGGAACTCGACCGCTACCGCGGGCGTGCGGCTGATGCCTATGATGATGCCGAGGCCGAGGAGTTCAGGTCTGTGCTCTACACTATGCGCGATGATGATGTGCCCGGGTGGTGCCGCAGCCTTCAGTTGCGCGGCATCGAGTTGCCAGACCAGCTGAGGGACGAAGTGGTGCTGATTGTCGGCGAGGATCGTGCGGCGCGTACACATAAATGATGCGTGTGATGGAATTGCTGGGTTATACGTTTTTCCAATATGCCTTGGCGGGTTGTTTCCTGGCCTCGGTGGTCTGTGGTGTGGTGGGGACTTATGTCGTCACCAAGCGTATGATATTCATCAGTGGCGGCATCACCCATTCGTCGCTCGGCGGGGTGGGGCTGGGGCTTTATTTTGGCATGTCGCCCATCGTCGGTGCATCGCTTTTCTCTGTGATGTCAGGTCTCGGCATAGAGTGGCTCAGCCGTCGTCGCGGCGTGCGTGAGGATTCGGCGATAGCGATGTTCTGGACTTTCGGGATGTCGGTGGGAGTGATGTTCAGCTATCTCACGCCCGGCTATGTGCCTGATCTGACGACCTATCTCTTTGGCAACATCCTGACCATCGATGACGGCGACCTCATTTATCTGGGTGTGCTGGCCGTCGCGGTGACGGCATTCTATGTCATTTACAGGAGGCTGGTGGTGCTGGTAGCTTTCGATGAGGATTATGCCCGTTCGCTCAGATTGCCCGTCACGCTGTTCAAGTATGTCATGACGGTGTCAATCTCGCTTGCTGTCGTCTCGTGCATACGCATCGCCGGCATAGTGCTCACGCTGTCGATGCTGACAGTGCCGGTGATGACGGCCATGCTGTTTACCACGCGCTATTCGCGCATCATCGTGCTGTCGGTCATTATATGTTTTGTGACCTGCGTCAGTGGCCTTGGGCTGGCCTATCAGGTCAATATACCGTCAGGCACGTCCATAATATTCCTGTCGATAATCCTCTATGCAGTCATCCGTCTGTCGCGCAGATTTGTCTGCAAGGGCAATAAATCGGCGGTTTGAGTGTTAATATGTAAAGATGAAGGTGTCGCGTCTCAGAATATTGGTGCCCGTGCTGCTGTTGGCTGTTCTCTTTGGCTGTTCGACCAAGAAGAACACGTCGATGTCGCGCTTCTATCATGCCATGACGGCGCGCTTCAACATATACTTCAATGGTGAAGAGGCATACAAGGATGGTGTCAAGGAGCTGGCAGACGGCAACGAAGACATCTATCTGGAGCAGCTGCCGGTGTATCCCATAGGCAATAAGAAGAGCGTGGGCATGGGCGAGGCCAATTTTGACCGTGCGGTGGAGAAATCGCAAAAGGCCATCAAGCTACATTCGATAAAGAAAAAGCCCAAAAAAAATCCTAATAAGGCACGCAACCCACAGTACAAGAAATGGCTGGCAAGCAAAGAATTCAATCCTTTCCTGAAGAATGCATGGCTGCTGATGGGCAAGGCGCAGTTTCAGAAAGGAGACTTCCTTGAGGCTGCATCGACATTCTCCTACGTGGCACGCCTCTATTCCAATGACGACGAGGTGAGGACCGAGGCCAATCTGTGGCTGGCAGAGTGCTATTCGCAGCTTGATTGGTTCTATGACTCCGAGGATTTGCTGCAGAAAGCCAACAACGACAGCCTGCCGCGTTCGGTCATGGGCAAGTTCCGTGCGGCGAAGGGCAACCTTCTGCTACGCCAAGGACGTTATCAGGAGGCACTCCCTTATTTGGAAGCCACGGCACGGCGTGAAAAAAGCAAGCTGCAGAAGTCGCGCCTATATTACATCATCGGTCAGGCAAAGCAACAGCTGGGAGACAATGCGGGGGCCTATGCGGCGTATGGCCGTGCGGCAAAACTGAATGCAAAATATGAACTGACACTCAATGCCAAGATACGCCAGACGGAAGTCATCCCGGAATCAGAGATACCCAAAGCACTGAAACGCATGAACAGGATGGCCAAGCAGGGCAAGAACAAGGAGTTCATGGAGCAAATCTATTATGCCATAGGCAATATCCATCTGAGCCAGAATGACACCGCCAAAGCAATCGAGAGCTATGAAAAGGGGGCTGAGAGCGAAAATTCGACTATGGAGAAAGGAGTGCTGATGCTCAGGCTCGGCGACCTTTATTGGGCAAGGGGAGAATATAGCAAGGCACAGAAGGCGTATGGGGATGCACTCGGAATGCTGACTTCGGATTTTGCCGGATATGATGAACTCAACAAACGCTCTCTGATATTGGACGAACTCGTGGGCTATGCCGAGGATGTCGAGTTGCAAGACAGCCTGCAGCGGTTGGCCAAGAAGCCGCGCGAAGAGCAGCTGGAAATCATCAATAAAATAATAGAGGAAGTCAAGCGTCAGGAAGAGGAACAGCGCAAGGAAGAGGAACGACAGAAACTCATGGCACAGCGTGAGGAGAACATGGGCGAGTTTGCGGCCAACAGACCAAGCTCGACCACGACCCCGACAATCAACACCGGCGATGACTCGTGGTACTTCTACAACCAGCAGCTCGTGACACAAGGCAAGACAGAGTTTGTCAAAAAGTGGGGAAGACGAAAACTGGAAGACGACTGGAGGCGGTCAAACAAGACGGTCATATCGATGGATGAAGGGATGGGCTACAATTACGATGAGCCGACAGACAGCCTCGGCAACCCAATCGAGCTGACTGACACGACTGCGGTAGACTCAGCAGCACTCGACAATAAAAACCCCGAATACTATCTGCAGCAGCTCCCTGTCACCGAGGAACAGATTGCAGAGTCGAATGATATAATCAAGGACGGCCTGTTCAACCTCGGAAAGATTTATAAGGACAAACTGGAAGACTATGGCAATGCTGAAAAAAACTTCGACAGACTGTGCAGCCAATATCCTGATTTTGAGATGATGGACGAAGTCTACTACAATCTCTATCTCATGTATATGCTTTGGGACAGGCCGCTCGATGCCGAGATGGCAAAAAACAAGTTGATAAGTTTGTTCCCCGACAGCAAATATGCATTGACACTGGCAGATCCTGACTACCTCTATAATGTCCGCTACGGCAAGCATCTGGAGGACTCGCTGTATGCTGAGACCTATAATGCATTCAAGGATGGAGACATGTCACTCGTGGCAAAGAATTATGAAGTCTCCACTAATAAGTATGCTATGGGACAACACCGTCCCAAGTTTATGTTCCTCTATGCCATGTCACGGCTCAATGATGGTGACCAGAAGACATTCCTTGAGCTGTTGAAGAAAATAGTGCAGGACTATCCCGGGAATGACGTGACATCAATAGCGGAAGGCATACTCAAAGGCAATGAAGACGGGCGCATATTGCAAGGCGCCATGCTGGGGTCGATTTGGTCTCGCCGCAAGGTGAATTTAGGAGCAGAAGGCAATGATTCGACACAGATAGAACCATTCAGTGACGAGCACAATGCGACGTTCCTCTTTGTACTTGCATTTGAGGAAGGCAAG
This sequence comes from Candidatus Avibacteroides avistercoris, assembly GCA_020012075.1. Lineage (GTDB taxonomy): Bacteria > Bacteroidota > Bacteroidia > Bacteroidales > Bacteroidaceae > Avibacteroides > Avibacteroides avistercoris. The sequence goes on along the minus strand of DWUP01000062.1, from coordinate 19,983 downwards.
GTCAATGAAAATCTTTTGTTGTACACCATGGCCAATTACAACTTCTCAAGTTTCGTGATCAAGAGCTTTGACCTCGAGTTCCGGACGGAGAACGGTATACGCATGCTCGTCATATCACAGTTTACCAATTTCACCGAGGCACGCCAGTATTGGCAGTTGCTATATTCTAATAAGGAGATGTCCGCAAAGCTGAGTGGCATAAAGGCAATAATCATTTCGGAGCATAACTTTGAGTTGTTGAACAAATATTATAGCTTTGACGACTATGAACAATTCTTCAAAGACAAGTTTGCAAATCTGCCGATGCCTGAAGTCGAAGGTGTGATATTTGACACTCCTGATTATGATGAACTCGAGGAATTGGATGAGGAGACAGGCTATGGGCAGGATGAAGAGATATTCTTGAATTGAAATATTATGAGAGCTAATAACGGACGAATACTTTGGGTCGATGATGAGATAGACTTGCTGCGCCCGCACATAATGTTCATCGAGTCAAAAGGATATGAGATAGTGACGGCTACCAATGGCTATGATGCAATGGAATTATGCAGTGCAGATGAGTTTGATCTCATTTTCTTGGATGAGAATATGCCCGGGCTTTCAGGACTGGAGACACTGTCAAGGATAAAAGAAGTCCTGCCGTCAGTCCCCGTGGTCATGATCACCAAGAGCGAAGAGGAGAACATAATGGACCAAGCCATCGGCTCCAAGATAAGCGACTATCTGATCAAGCCTGTCAATCCCAAGCAAATACTCATCTCGATAAAAAACAATCTGCATAAAAAAGAAATAATAGGCGAAGCGACCAAAGCCGGATACCAACAGTCGTTTGCCAAGCTCGGGTTGCAGATCAATGACCGGCTGGATGTGCAACAGTGGAAGGAACTCTATAAGCAGATCACGTATTGGGAGCTGGAACTCGAAGGTGTCAAAGGAGGAATGGATGAAATCCTGAAGATGCAAAAGGCCGATGCCAATAATATGTTTGCCAGATTCGTCTGTGCCAATTATGCCGATTGGATAGCTTCACCCGATGAAAGACCGCTGATGAGCCATGACGTGATGAAGAGATGTGTCTTCCCACTGTTGGACAAGGGCGAGAAAGTGTTTCTTGTCGTAATGGATAATTTCAGATATGACCAGTGGATGACATTGAGGGATCTGCTCGCAGGGCAGTTTTATATAGACGAAGACCTTTATTTCAGCATATTGCCCACAGCTACACAGTATGCACGTAATGCTATATTCTCAGGGCTGATGCCTATGCAAATAGCCAAGATGTATCCGCATTTGTGGGTGGATGAAGATAACGATGACGGGAAAAACATGAATGAAGAGCAATTGATTGGCGCCATGTTTGACCGCTATCGTCGCAGGACTGCGTTTTCTTATAATAAGATTTATGATTCGGTCGGAGCCGACAAATTAATATCATCGCTTGGCAGCCTTGACAAGAATGAACTGAATGTCCTCGTGATCAATTTCATAGACATGATGTCACACGCCAGGACAGAATCTAAGATGATACGCGAATTGGCCTCCGATGAGGCTGCATATCGTTCGCTTACGAGGTCGTGGTTTGAACATTCATCGGTGCGCGATTTGTTTATGGCACTTGCGGGCATGGATTATACCATAATATTGACTACAGACCACGGCTCGATTAATGTCAATAACCCTATCAAGATTATCGGTGACAAGAATACCAATACGAATCTGCGCTATAAACTCGGTAAGAACTTGTCTTATAACGCCAAGGAAGTATATGAAATAAAGAAGCCGGCTTCCGTAATGTTGCCTTCGCCCAACATATCGACGACTTATGTCTTTGCCAAAGGAAATGACTTCTTTGCTTATCCTAACAATTATAATTATTATGTCACTTACTATAAGAACACGTTCCAGCATGGTGGCATATCGATGGAGGAAATGTTGATTCCCATTGTGACTTTGAGGAGTAAAAACAGGAAATAGAATAATATAAGATGAAAATTACTGTCAGAGATATGGCATCAATAAATGATGCCGCGCGCGAATTTGTGGCAAATATCAAGCCCGATAAAACGATATATGCCTTTTATGGTAAGATGGGGGCAGGCAAAACAACGTTTATCAAAGCTGTCTGTGAGGCTCTCGGCGTGGAAGACACAGTTACGTCACCGACATTTGCCATTGTGAATGTTTACCATTCACCCGAGCGTGGAGAAATAGACCACTTTGATTTCTATCGCATCAAGAAGATTGACGAAGTTTATGATATGGGTTTCGAAGACTATTTCTATAGTGGTAACCTATGTTTCATCGAGTGGCCGGAATTGGTTGAAAGTCTGTTGCCGGACGATGCGGTCAGAGTGATTGTAACGGACAATGGTGACGGTACGCGTAGCATAGAATTTTGAGGGACCATGTAGTCATGGGGGTGCATATTTTCACTATAATCCTGTTCTTCGTCGTAGGCTTTTTTTGTGTCCTTGTCGGATTGTTTGGTTGGAAATGGTTCTTGCAATCACGCAATGCCTCGATGATGCTCAGATTGTTTGGTCCTAAGCTTGTGCGTGTCGTATATGGTGTCATAGGGCTGTCGTTGATAGCCATGTCGATAGTCATTTCACGCAGTGTCGGGCTGGGTGACTATTTGATGGCCAAATTCTGCTGACCGGCCATCAGAATCTCAACATGACCTCGAAAGTAATCTTATCCTGTTCGCTTTCGTCGATTATTGCTCCATCGCCATACATATATTTTTCATAGTTAATCCTCAGGTCGGCCCTGAACGGTTTGGCGAGACTGAGTGTTGTGCCCGCTGTAATGCGGTGGCGCTTGGAGTCGCTCATGATGGCATGTCCTTCATCATCGAGTGTCACACCGTCCCAATGATCTGTCATCATGTCGTAGCGGCAGAGGATTGAAATCTTTTGGAATACCTTCTTAAGTGGGATGTCATAGTTGATGAATGCATCGACAGAATGTACATCTTTAAACTTGCCGTCGGCGTAGTGCTTGTATAAATACTCACCTTCGATATGGAAGTTGCAAAATTCCACGTAAGTGCCCGCGTCATGCATGAATATGTTGCTGTTGAGCGGAGCAATCTTTTGTGAACTCAATGTTATGTTAAAGCCCTTGACAGGGAATATTTCTGCTTTGACAGAGTAGTTGGCTTTCTTGGTCCACCTCTTTTGTCCGTCCTCGGTTATATCGTCAAAGCCATTGAACAGACCGCCTTGCAGCGTGAGCGGGAAGTTTTGGAATGTATATGCCAAGGTAAACCCCACGTCACGCACATCTCCCACCTGTTTGGCTATGAATGAACGGTTTGCGAAATATTGCTGGTGTGGCGAGCGGTGAGCGTCTATGGTGAAAGGCACACGCATCTGGCCTATTGTGAATGACCCTCCTTTGATGGGGGTCAATCTGGCATAAGCGTCGAGCATTCTGATTTTCCCTTGGTCAGAGAGGTCTATTTCCAGCTTATAGCTTGCTATCTTGTGGACTTTGCCGTTGATGCTGAAACGTGCGTTTCTCACTTGGAAACGGCTGGCACCCATCTGTGGCTGATATTCGTATTTTGCTCTGACAGTCCCGTCAAACTCGGGTATGAAAAACTTCCATTTTTTATTTTGTATACTGTCATTTTGTGCTGTTGCTAAGACGAAAGCTGCCAATGAAAGTATGACCAGTATGAAAAATCTCTTCATTTCGTATAATGGATGGTGTGAAATATTTTTTTGCAAAAGTAGATATAATGCTTACTAAGGCTTGTTACAAACCTATTAAGAAATGCCGAAGCATATATTTATTATCAATTATTCCCTATGATTGATTGTCTGCGGCTATAAATATCTATATTTGTGAAATAATGTGGCCGAGGAAATTTGTTGCCTCGCACAGTATGAGCAAAAGTGAATAATATGAATTCAAATAATCATCTGGTCGTTATGGCCGGGGGAGTGGGCAGCCGTTTTTGGCCCATGAGTACTCCCGAATGTCCAAAACAGTTTATTGATGTTTTGGGTGTAGGCAAAACCTTGCTGCAACTGACTGTCGATCGATTCGAGGGCTGTATTCCCAAGTCAAACATCTGGGTCGTCACGTCGGCCAGCTATTTTGACATGGTCAAGGGACAACTGCCATTCGTCGCAGACGATCATATATTGCTTGAGCCATGTATGCGCAACACTGCGCCATGCATCGCTTATGTGACATGGAAGATAAAATCACGTTACCCCGATGCCGTGATGGCCGTGACGGCTGCAGACCATCTTGTGATTGACACCGCAGAATTTAAGAGGGTGGCGGACAAGGGGCTTGCTTTCGTCGCCGGCAATGACAGGATTATGACGCTCGGGATGATTCCCAGCAGGCCTGAAACCGGGTATGGATATATAAAGAGCAATGACGTGTTTGTCGGTGAGCCATTGAAAGTAGCAGAGTTCAAGGAAAAGCCGGATTATGAGACAGCCGTCAAATATATTAATGAGGGCAAGTATTATTGGAATGCCGGCATATTCTTCTGGGATGTCAGGACCATCGAGGCAGCACTCCGCGCCAATGCCGCTGATATTGCCGCAGTCTTTGACAGCTTGGAGCAGTCGTTGTACACCGACCGTGAGCAGGAGGCTGTCAATGCCGAATTCCCCACATGCCGCAGCATTTCGATAGACTATGCTGTCATGGAGAAGGCTCCCAACGTCTATGTGCTGCCGGCATCGTTCGGATGGAGCGATTTGGGGACATGGGGGTCGCTACACAACCAGCTTGACCATGACGGGCAGAATAATTCATCTGTCGGGGGCAATGTGAAGTTTGTCGAGAGCTCCAATTGCATCGTCCGTATGCCCGAGGGTAAAGACGTTGTCATCCAGGGTCTTGATGGCTATATTGTGGCAGAGAGCAATGGCAGTTTGCTTATTTGCCGCCTGCAGGACGAGCAAAGAATCAAAGAATTTAGTGCAAAATTGAAATAAAAAAGTCACTGCAAACATTGCAAGTTTGGGGAATGGTTGTATCTTTGCACCCGAAAGACGCGGAAGTAGCTCAGTTGGTAGAGCACAACCTTCCCAAGGTTGGGGTCGCGAGTTCGAGCCTCGTTTTCCGCTCTTGAAAAGAGGAGAGGTGGCGGAATGGTAGACGCGCTACTTTGAGGGGGTAGTGGGATTTTCCCGTGGGAGTTCGAGTCTCCTCCTCTTCACTTGTTAAATGTTGCGGAAATAGCTCAGTTGGTAGAGCACAACCTTGCCAAGGTTGGGGTCGCGAGTTCGAGTCTCGTTTTCCGCTCACAGGGGCTGGCAAACAGCCCCTTTTTTGTTTAATTGCTAAAAGTGAATGAAATGGCAAACGAAGATGCTGCAATCGACAAGTTGTCATTGCTCATGGACAAGTTGGTAGACTTCTCGATCCATGCGGGTGAAAAGATTGTTGTGGCGATAATTGTCTTTATCGTCGGTAAACTGGTCATCAAACTTATAAATAAGCTGTTGCGGCGGATACTGTCGAGAAAGGAAGTGGACGAGGGTGTAAAGACCTTCCTCTATAGCCTGACCAACATCTTGCTTACGATTCTGCTGGTCGTTTCTGTCATCGGAGCGCTGGGAGTCAATACGGCTTCGTTTGCCGCACTCCTCGCTTCTGCCGGTGTTGCAATAGGCATGGCCCTCTCGGGCAATTTGCAGAACTTCGCAGGTGGTCTGATAATCCTCATATTCAAGCCGTATAAGGTGGGTGATTTTATCGAGGTGCAGAATGTCAGTGGCACTGTCAATGCCATCCAGATACTCAACACTGTCATCATCACTACTGACAACAAGGTCATCTATGTCCCTAATGGCTCTCTCAGCAGTGGCACTATAATCAATTACAGCCGGATGGAGTTGCGCCGTGTGGACTTCGTTTTCGGGGTAGACTATGGCACTGATTTCAGCTATGTCAAGACTGTGGTCGAAGAGTTGATTAGCGAAGACGACCGCATCCTTGACACACCGGCGCCGTTGATAGCGTTGAACGAATTGGCGGACAGCAGCGTAAATGTGGCTCTCAAGGTGTGGGTCAAGAATGCCGATTATTGGGGCGTATATTATGATATGAACAAGAATGTGTATGCGCGCTTCAACGAAAAGGGGATATCGTTCCCATTCCCTCAATTGACGGTGCATACTGCGTGACGACATAAGTCGGCAGGAGGTTTTTATCCCCGGTGCATGGTGCTGTCATTCATGGCACGTGCGCCGGGGATTGTCGTGTCATTTGCCCGGTTGCATACTTTTGGGTCGAACTTCTGACCGATGCTTTTTTGCGCATGGATGTGTCGTGTGCTTGGCATGTATGCCGGCGCTTTTTTCATACTACCCTATGCCGCATAGGGTAGTATGAAAGACCTCCTGTCATCAGACCCTGTTTCATTAGGGTCGTATGTTTTTTGTGGAATGATAATTGGCAAGCCAAAATTGCCTTGCTGCCACGTTTGCATTAACTTTGGGGCATGAAACGATATGACATGGTGCTCACCATCGCCGGCTCGGACAGTGGAGGCGGTGCAGGCATACAGGCAGACATCAAGACACTGTCGTCGCTCGGCGTCTATTCGACCAGTGTCGTCACTGCACTCACGGCACAAAACACTTGCGGAGTAAAAGCCGTGATGAAAGTGCCGGCATCATTCGTAAACATGCAGCTTGATGCCGTCATGACCGACTTTGACATAGACGCCATCAAGATAGGGATGCTTGGCTCGTCGGATGTCCTTGGTGCCGTCACGTCATTTGCCAGTGCCGTCGACGGGCGAATCCCCGTGGTCTTTGACCCGGTGCTGCACTCGACGTCAGGGCGGCCTTTGCTTGACACGGCTTCTCCCGGTGACTTGTCAGAATTAATGCGGCACGTCACAGTCATCACTCCCAACATCCCTGAAGCCCGTGTGCTGACCGGACTTGAAATAGATGATGTGGCCGCCATGGTCAGAGCAGGGCGGGCATTGCTCGCCCGGGGATGCCGTGCCGCACTTGTCAAGGGGGGGCATCTCGACCAAGGATTGCTCACCGATGTGCTGGTCATGCATGACAGGCCGTCACGGCTCTTCATCACCGGCAAGGTGGACAGTCACAATCTGCATGGGACCGGATGCACTCTTTCGTCAGCCATTGCAGCCTATATGGCACGGGGCGAGAGACTGGAAAAAGCTGTCGAGAGTGCCGAAACCTATGTGAAAAAAGCTATTTTTGCAGGGAGTGACGTGAGGGTGGGCCATGGCAACGGGCCTTTGTGCCATGCGTTTGCACCCGAAGCAATGCATAAGTCAAATATATAACAGATATTGAGTCATGAAAAGAATTTTGGTAACGGGCGGACTGGGATATATCGGTTCGCATTCGGTAGTCGAGTTGCAGCAGAGCGGCTATGATGTCGTGATTGTGGACAACTTGAGCAATTCACGCAGGGACGTGATTGACAACATCGAGGCCGTGACATCCGTGCGTCCGGCATTCGAAGAAGTCGATTGCACCGATATGGCTGCCATGCAGGCGGTCTTTGACAAATATGAGGGGATACAGGCCATTATCCACTTTGCGGCAAGCAAGGCCGTGGGCGAGTCGGTGCAAAAGCCGTTGCTTTATTATAGGAACAATATCGTCTCGATGCTCAACCTGCTCGAGCTGATGCCGCGCTACGGTGTCAAAGGTCTCGTATTCTCATCGTCGTGCACGGTCTATGGCGAGCCTGACGTGCTGCCTGTCACCGAGGATGCGCCAATCAAACCGGCCACTTCACCCTACGGCAACACCAAGCAGATTAATGAAGAAATCATACGTGACTTCGTGAAAGTGACCGAAGGCGTGTCGGCCATCATGCTGAGGTATTTCAACCCGATAGGTGCGCATCCCTCTGCCTTGCTGGGCGAACTCCCCAACGGTGTCCCTCAAAACCTCGTGCCATATATCACACAGACGGCTATCGGCATACGCAAAGAGCTCAGTGTCTTCGGCGATGACTATGACACGCCTGACGGCTCATGCATCAGGGATTATATCAATGTCGTCGATCTTGCCAAGGCTCACGTCGTGGCTATTGACAGGATTCTCGCAGGGAAACAGGACGAGCGTGTCGAGGTCTTCAATATCGGTACGGGACGCGGCCTCTCGGTGCTTGAACTGGTGGATCTCTTCCAGAAAGCGACCGGCGTGAAGCTCAACTATAAGATAGTGGGGCGTCGCGAAGGTGACATAGAGAAAGTCTGGGCTGACCCCCGCAAGGCAAATGAAGTGCTCGGGTGGAAAGCTACGACGCCTGTGGATGAGACGCTTTTGTCCGCATGGCGTTGGCAGGAAAAACTAAGGGAAAAAGGCATCCAATGACCCTGCCGTCCGGTCATTCGCCGACGACCATACAAGCCAAGTGGCAGGTGTCGTCTCTGACCGGGGTGAGTGCTATGTATCCTCTGGCTATTCTCCCTCCGGAGATTGCCGGAGGATATTTGTTTTTCATCATTTCATCGAAATCCCTTGTCGCTTGGCCGTTGGTATGATGGACTATGGTGAAGCGGCCGGAAGTCTCTCTGGCCATCAGTCCCGTCAGACATAGTGCCACGATGCCCATATTCATCCTCAGGTTGATTTCTATGCATGGATGGAGCAGCACTTTGTCTCCCTGCCTGCATATCATCATGTCTACGCCGAAAGGCCCTGCATAAACTCCTGCGAAACGCTCTTCGGCGAAGTCTATGATAGACGCTTTTACGTCATCAGTGAGATTGCAAGGCAAATACCTGCCGATGAGAGTGGCAGCCATGTCGCCCAGCAAATTGCAGACGTACTGCCCCTTGTCATCGGTCTCGAACGCAGAATAACCGATGAAGCGGCATTTGCCGTTGTCATCGATGATGAATTCCATGGCGATGTCAGCTATTTTGCCTTCATAGATGGGCTCGATGACGAAAGCCGAATGTTTCCTTAGTTCGGCATTTACTCTGTCTATTGTCTGTTTTGATGTGTGTCCCACATTCCACACCAGTCCTTTGCCGGATGATGACCATAGTGATTTGACGATGAAGTCTTGGCGCGAAGCGAGGATCGCGCAGTCACCGGCCATCCACCGTTGGCCCGTTGTCCCGTTTATATGCCTCAATTTGTCCAGCATCTCTATGCTTGTCTCTCTCGATGACAGACGCCGTATCCCGTTGAGACGGTCGGCTGCCGGCAGATTGCTTATCCCTGCGCGTGCGAGTCTCCGGGCTATAGATTTGTTCCACCCCCATGGCATCGCTTTCGTCTCTGACAGCATTGCCGGGTTGCGGCTGTATGTGGATATGCGACATTCTATTCCGAGCTTTTCCGCGATTGCCACTGTCGCTTCATCTGTTTCTCCGTCAATCACAATCTCTGTGTCCCGGCAATACCACAGAGGCAACATCGACAGGTCAGCCATCATCTTCGCTACACGTGCTGTGGGTAGATAATTGTCACTGTCAGAAGCGAGTGCCAAGTCATGGTCGAGGTTTAGCAATGCAAGTGTCATTAGACTCGGATGTTGGGAGATAAAATGACGTTATATCTTTTGTTCATCTTTGCAAATATATAATTAAGTCATAACTTTGTGCGCGATATTGCAAGTGAAATGGAGGCTTTCTACAGAACACATTCACATCTCATTGAACTCTTGAATAACCCTGTCAGAAGGACATTGATGGATGAGATCGATTGGGATGACCGAGTAATTTGCATAAAAGGTTACCGAGGAGTCGGAAAGACCACCTTTTTGTTACAGTATGCCCGGGACAATTACGCACGGAGCAAGAAGTGTCTGTATGTTGATATGGACGGTTTTTTGTTTTGTGACAACGACTTTTGTGAATTCGTCGATAATTTCGTTTCCTATGGAGGACAAGTCCTGCTGTTGGATCAGGTGGGCAAGTATCCGGGTTGGGACTCAGACATCAGGACATGCATCGAGCGGCATTCTTCACTGCGCATCGTCTGTGCGATAGCCTCGGCCGCGGTCATGGATGATGATGCTTTGGCCATCAGCAGTGTGGCTAAATTCTATCGTCTGCGGGGCCTTTCATTCGTGGAATACCTCAATTTCTCGACAATCAATAAATTTAGGTCTTATAGACTTGCCGACATATTGTCTGATAGTGCCGGGGTAATCGGTGAAGTGACACATAGCATTGCGCCACAAGACTTTTTCCAGAATTATCTGCATCATGGATGTTTCCCATATTTGTTAGAGAAAAAAAGTTTTAGAGAGTCATTGCTCAAGGCCATCAACCTGAGTCTTGAGATTGATGTACATCTTGCAAGGCAGATAGACTTGAAGTATTTGCCGAAGTTGAAGCAGATGCTGTATTATTTGGCAGATGGGAATATGAGGAATACACTCAACATCAGTCATCTGGCCGATTATGTACAAGTGTCGCGCGCGACGGTAATGAATTATCTGAAGTTTATGAAAGATGCGGGGCTGCTCACCCTGACCTATCAGGAAAATGGAGAATATCCTAAAAAACCGACACAAATACTGATATCCAACCCTAATATCGCCTATGTGGTTTGTCCTGCGATTGGCCGGGCAGCAATCAGTGAAATATATGCACTTTATGCCCTCGCGGCAAAACATCAATGCAACAAGGATAAGCGTGCGGACGGATATGTCATAGACAATGAATATGCGCTGACGTTTGTAAAGCCTTCGGTCGCTAAAGATGATTGTCCTGACGTCGTATTCAGAAGTCGCAAAGATAATTCGGCGGTGAGAATACCTCTTTGGCTGTTGGGCTTCGCTGCGCAATAAGCATTGATGACTAATGAATATTATGTTGTACAACTAAATATCTAATTTATGGTTAAAGAAAGGAAGTTTATAACATGTGATGGAAATCAGGCTGCCGCCCATATTTCTTATATGTTTTCCGAAGTGGCTGCCATTTATCCTATCACTCCGTCTTCTACTATGGCGGAATATGTGGATGAATGGGCTGCTGCCGGTCGTAAGAACATTTTCGGAGAGGCGGTCTTGGTCCAAGAAATGCAGTCTGAGGCCGGTGCTGCCGGTGCAGTGCATGGCTCGCTGCAAGCAGGGGCATTGACGACTACCTACACGGCATCGCAAGGTCTGTTGCTGATGATTCCCAACATGTATAAGATTGCGGGTGAACTTTTGCCTTGCGTGTTCCATGTTTCTGCGCGCACATTGGCTTCACACGCGCTGTGTATTTTCGGAGATCATCAGGATGTTATGTCTTGTCGTCAGACAGGATTTGCCATGTTGTGCGAAGGATCCGTACAGGAGGTAATGGATCTGGCGGGTGTAGCCCACTTGTCTACTATCAAATCGAGAGTGCCTTTCCTCAACTTCTTCGACGGCTTCAGAACTTCCCATGAGATCCAGAAGATCGAAATGCTCGAGAACGAAGATTTGGCACCTCTTGTCGATCAGAAAGCCCTTTCAGAATTCAGGGCAAGAGCTCTTAATCCGGAGCATCCCGTAGCAAGAGGCATGGCCGAAAATCCTGACCATTTCTTCCAGCACAGAGAAGCATCCAATCCATATTATAACAGCGTGCCTGAGATTGTGGAAGATTATATGCGAGAAATCACCAAGATCACAGGACGCGAATACCATTTGTTCAATTATTATGGTGCAGAAGATGCGGACAGAGTCATTATAGCAATGGGCTCAGTAACCGAAGCTGCGAGAGAGACCATCGACTATCTGATGTCCAAGGGTGAGAAGGTTGGCCTCGTGTCAGTACATCTCTATCGTCCGTTCTCGGCTAAACATTTCCTTGCGGCTGTGCCTAAGACTGCTAAGCGCATCGCGGTACTCGACAGGACAAAAGAGCCCGGAGCAAATGGCGAACCGCTCTATCTGGATGTCAAGGAATGTTTCTATGGTGTAGAGGATGCACCTCTGATTGTGGGTGGCCGCTATGGTCTCGGTTCAAAAGACACCACGCCTGCGCAGTTGCTCGCTGTCTACGAAAACCTCTCATTGCCCCAGCCCAAGAATCAGTTTACTATCGGTATTGTCGATGATGTGACATTCACTTCACTTCCTCAAAAGGAGGAAATCGCCCTTGGTGGTGACGATATGTTTGAAGCCAAATTCTATGGCCTCGGTGCTGACGGCACAGTGGGAGCGAACAAAAACTCTGTCAAGATCATAGGTGAGAATACCAATAAATATTGCCAGGCATATTTCTCTTATGATTCGAAGAAGTCAGGAGGCTTCACTTGCTCGCATTTGCGCTTTGGAGACAGGCCGATACGCTCTACCTATCTGGTGAATACTCCTAACTTCGTAGCTTGCCACGTACAGGCCTACCTGAGGATGTATGACGTGACACGTGGCCTTCGCAAGAATGGAACGTTCCTCCTTAACACTGTCTGGAGCGGTGACGAGCTGGTGAAGAATCTGCCTAACAAGGTGAAGAGATACTTTGCACAGAACAACATATCTGTTTACTACATAGATGCTACCGAAATCGCACAGGCCATAGGCCTTGGCAACAGGACCAACACGATTCTGCAGTCGGCATTCTTCAGGATTACCGGCGTGATACCTGTCGAGTTGGCGGTAGAGCAGATGAAGAAGTTCATCGTCAAGTCTTATGGCAAGAAGGGTGAAGATGTAGTCAATAAGAATTATGCTGCTGTGGACCGTGGCGGCGAATACAAGCAACTGACTGTCGATCCGGCATGGGCAAATCTGCCCGACGATGATGTCAAGCCCAACAACGATCCGGCTTTCATCAACGAAATCGTACGTCCCATCAATGCGCAGAATGGCGACTTGCTCAAGGTCTCTGCGTTTAAGGGCATTGAGGATGGCACTTGGCATCAAGGCACAGCGAAATATGAAAAACGTGGTGTGGCATCTTTTGTCCCAGTGTGGAATCCCGACAACTGTATCCAGTGCAACCAGTGCTCCTACGTCTGTCCTCATGCTGCCATCCGCCCGTTCGTGCTTGACGAGAGCGAGCAGGCTGGTGCCAAGTTTGCAATGCTCGATGTGAAAGCTCCTGCAGCATTGAAGGGGATGAAATTCCGCATGCAGGTCGATGTCCTTGATTGCCTTGGCTGTGGCAACTGTGCCGATATATGTCCTGGCTTCAAGGGCAACAAGGCTCTCACTATGGCAGGTCTCGAAGGCCAGCTTGCCGAGGCAGACAACTGGGAATACTGCGTGGCAAACGTCAAATCAAAGCAGGCATTGGTGGACATCAAGCTGAATGTCAAGAATTCACAATTCGCGACACCGCTCTTTGAGTTCTCCGGCGCATGCTCAGGTTGCGGCGAGACACCATACGTCAAGTTGATTTCCCAGCTTTTCGGCGATCGTGAGATGGTCTCAAATGCTACCGGATGCTCTTCGATATACTCAGGTTCGGTCCCGTCCACCCCATATACCACTAATGCAGACGGTCACGGACCGGCATGGGCAAACTCCCTCTTCGAGGATTTCTGTGAGTTTGGGATGGGTATGGTATTGGCCAATGACAAGATGCGTGAGCGCCTCGTGCGTCTGATGACCGAGGGACAGTCCTGCTCGTGCTGCTCAGATGAGCTGAAAGGCTTGATGGCGCAATGGTTGGCTGATAAGGATGATGCAGACCGCTCGAAGGAATTGGCTGCACGCATCGTGCCTCTCTGCCGCGAGTGCGATTGCGACATCTGCCGCGGCATAGTGGAACTCAGCCACTATCTTGTCAAACGTTCGCAATGGATTATCGGCGGCGACGGTGCATCCTACGACATAGGCTTCGGCGGCCTTGATCACGTGCTCGCATCGGGAAAGAATGTCAATATACTGGTGCTTGACACCGAGGTATATTCCAATACCGGAGGCCAGGCCTCAAAGGCTACACCTGTCGGGGCAATAGCAAAATTCGCTGCCATGGGCAAGCGTGTCCGCAAGAAAGACCTTGGTCTGATAGCTTCCACCTATGGCTACGTCTATGCGGCACAAGTGGCGATGGGCGCAGACCAAGCGCAGACACTCAAGGCATTCCGCGAAGCGGAGGCATACGACGGACCGTCAATCATCATCGCCTATGCACCGTGTATCAATCACGGCTTGAAGGCCGGGATGGGTAAATCACAGGCCGAGGAAAAGGCGGCAGTGGCATGCGGATACTGGCACTTGTGGCGCTACAATCCCGAGTTGGAGAAGGAAGGCAAAAACCCCTTCACTCTCGATTCCAAAGAGCCTGACTGGAGCGCATTCAAGACATTCCTCAAGGGCGAGGTGCGCTATGCTTCGGTCATGAAGCAGTTCCCCAGCGAGGCCGAGGAGCTCTTCCAAGCAGCTGAGGATGCAGCAAAATGGAGATATAACAACTACAAGCGCCTTGCACGTATGCAGTGGGGCGTAGATCCTGAATAACCCTCATTCTGATGGTTTGCCGAGGGCTGTCCCATGACGGGGCAGCCCTCTTTTTATCCCATGCGCCGCCCGGCACGGCGATGGCTATGCACACGGGTGGGGATAGCAATGGTGCATGGACCGCGGCACGGCTCATGAGGCCGCGGACCAAACTCCGGACGTGGTCTGATGCAAACCGCTGTTACATTCTATGCTAACTCCGTTTTCATTCTATGCCAACCCCTCTGTCATTCTATGCTAACCGGCAAAACATAGTATGTAAAATTGAGAAGGCAGCCTGCTTATTTACATTAGACCCGGTGCCGGCGGCTTTGCCTCACATGTCATGCAGGTTTGCCCGCACTGCGGCAGATAATGCAATGCCCGTGGCGTGCCATTGGAATATATATAGTAAATTTGCACATCAACCAAAACGAGCTAAGATGGACAACCAGAGATACATGATGAGAGGCGTTTCGGCCTCGAAGGAAGATGTGCACAACGCAATCAAGAATATCGACAAGGGCATATTCCCCCGTGCTTTCTGCAAAATCATCCCCGACATCCTCGGCGGAGATCCGGACTATTGCAACATCATGCACGCCGACGGGGCGGGGACGAAGTCGTCACTGGCCTACGTCTATTGGCGTGAGACGGGCGACCTGTCGGTGTGGCGGGGCATAGCACAGGACGCTCTGATCATGAACATCGACGACCTCATCTGCGTAGGTGCGGTGGACAACATCCTCGTGTCGTCCACCATCGGGCGCAACAAAATGCTCATCCCCGGCGAGGTCATATCGACCATCATCAACGGCACTGACGAACTGCTGGCCGAGCTGCGCAATCTGGGCATCGGCGTCTATGCCACCGGGGGCGAGACTGCCGACGTGGGCGACCTCGTGCGCACCGTCATCGTGGACAGCACTGTGACTTGCCGCATGCGGCGTGAGGATGTCATCGACAATGCCAACATCCGTCCCGGCGACGTAATCGTGGGACTGGCATCATTCGGAAAGGCAACTTATGAAAAAGAATACAACGGTGGCATGGGCAGCAACGGGCTGACCAGCGCGCGCCATGATGTCTTTGCCAGATATCTGGCAGACAAATACCCCGAAAGCTATGACCATGCCGTCCCCGAGGACTTGGTCTACTCGGGGCATCTGCGCCTGACCGATGCCGTCGAGGGCAGTCCCGTCGATGCCGGCCGTCTGGTGCTGTCGCCCACACGCACTTACGCCCCGGTCATCAAGCGGGTGCTCGACGAGCATCGCCACGACATCCACGGCATGGTGCATTGCTCGGGCGGGGCACAGACCAAGGTGCTGCACTTCGTCGATGGAGTACGTGTCGTCAAGGACAATCTGTTCCCCGTCCCGCCGCTGTTCAAGGCAATCAAGGAGCAAAGCGGCACCGACTGGGCAGAGATGTACAAGGTCTTCAACATGGGACACCGCATGGAGGTCTACCTCCCCGAGCAGCACGCCCAAGACATCATCGACATATCACGCTCATTCGGCATCGATGCCCGCGTCATAGGCCGTGTCGAGCCGTCGGACAAGACGGAATTGGTCATCAGAAGCGAGGCCGGAGAATTTTGGTATTGAAAGGAAGCGGCTGTGCACGAAGCTATAAGCGGGTGTCATACCAATTGACAGGACAATTCACTTGAGGAAAAGAAGTATATAAAGACATAAAAAACATCCCTATATGCGGATGTGATTGATACGGATACTTACTGATGACCGATCACAACACACTATTGGACAGGCTCGACGGCCTAAAGTCACGCTTCGAAGAGGTCTCGACACTCATCACCGACCCGGCTGTCATAGCCGACCAGCGGCGCTATGTCAAACTGACCAAGGAATATAAGGAGCTTGGCGACTTGATAAAGGCGCGGACTGAGTATGTCAATTGCCTGACGGGATTGGCCGAGGCCCGTGAGATGATGGGCGAGAGCGACCACGAAATGAGGGAGATGGCACGGGAAGAGGCCGACACGTGCGAAAGGCGTATTGCCGAACTTGAGGAGGAAATCAAACTGATGCTCATCCCCGCCGACCCGCAGGACGACCGTAATGCCGTCCTCGAGATACGTGGCGGCACCGGGGGCGACGAGGCGGCAATCTTCGCGGGCGACCTATTCAGGATGTACACCAAATATTGCGAGGGCAAAGGGTGGAAGATAGCCGTCTCAAGCTGCACCGAGGGTGCGGCCGGGGGTTACAAAGAGATTATCTGCACCGTGACAGGCGAGCGGGTCTATGGCACGCTCAAATATGAATCGGGCGTGCATCGTGTGCAGCGTGTGCCGGCCACCGAGACGCAGGGACGTGTACATACGTCGGCGGCCTCAGTGGCCGTGCTGCCCGAGGCAGAACCGTTTGACGTGGAAATCAATGAGGGGGAAATCAAATGGGACACCTTCCGCAGCGGTGGCGCGGGGGGACAGAACGTCAATAAAGTAGAGTCCGGTGTGCGCCTCCGTTACAACTGGAAGAACCCGAACACCGGACAAGTCGAGGAGATACTGATTGAGTGTACAGAGACCCGTGACCAACCCAAGAACAAAGAGAGGGCATTGGCGCGACTCAGGACATTCATCTATGACAAGGAACACCAGAAATACATTGATGACATAGCCTCCAAGCGCAAGACAATGGTGTCCACAGGCGACCGCTCGGCGAAAATACGCACATACAACTATCCCCAAGGTCGAATTACTGACCATCGTATAAACTATACAATCTACAATCTCGCCGCTTTCATGGATGGCGACATTCAGGACTGTATAGACCACCTCATCGTGGCCGAGAATGCCGAGAGGTTGAAGGAAAGCGAATTGTAGGATTGGTAATCTCTAAATAGCCATTACCATGAAAAAGTTTGGAAGATTATCACGCACCATTGGGACAGTTGCAAGCCGATGTGTTACACGCTTCCCCGTGGCATTTGTCTTTGTACTTGCATTGACGGCCTGCCTTATAGCGTTGGTTTCATGCGACGGCTTCGACCGGGATACGCGCCTGACATCAGTGTTGCTCTACTATCTTTCGGTGGGGACAGCCTTGTCACTCAGCCTGCATCTATGGGCGGAGGAGGTCAGGAGCAGGCGCATTAGGCTTGGTGTGCAGGTAGCTGCGCATCTGTTGCTTTTGGCTGATGCCCTGTTTTGCTATTTCTATGATGCCGGTGCTGCGGCAGCCGATGTCGCGGTGGCTCACATTGCAATGCCGGTGGTGATAATCCTGTCGGTCTTCGTCCTGTCGTTCTTACGTGAGAAAGATGACGTGGCAGCATCCAACTTCAGCCGCACGGCCTTATGGCTGTTGTTGCTATCTATTTTTGTGGGAATGGTGATGACCGGCGGGCTATGGCTGCTGACGTTTTCGTTGGAACGCCTGTTTGCCTTGACAGTCAGTGGCAATGTCTATATATCCATAGTGATTGTCTGCTGCCTGACCTTGCCGGCATTGATGGTACTTGGCCTATTGCCTTCTGGCGAAAGCAAGCATGACCGGCGGCGTGGCATCCCGTCTTTGCTGCACGGGCTGCTGAGATACCTGTTTTTGCCTCTGACGGGTCTTTATATGATAGTGCTTTACGTCTACGGGCTGTCTATTGTCGTGAGCTGGCAGTTGCCTGACGGCTGGGTGTCATGGATGGTGATAGTGATGATGGCCCTTTGTATAGCGATAGTGGCGCTCATATATCCGTCGCTCGGCAATGAGGCGGACAAGTTTGATCAATATGTCTCCCGTCTGTTGCCGGCTTTGGCTTTGCCGTTGCTGGTGCTCATGTCGGTGGGCATCGTGCGGCGTTTCATGGATTATGGTGTGACTATCAACAGGCTTTACCTTGCCACGCTCAATATGTGGTTTTACATCGTCTGCATAGGGCTGGTTGCCGGCAGGGTGAGACGCATCATCTGGATACCGGTCTCCTTTGCCTTACTCTTGGCACTTACATCATTGCTGCCTGTCAATTACTCCTCTATCACAAGGGATGTGCTGCGCAGGCAAGTCAAGGAAGCCTTGTCGCAGAGCGGGGCTGCGGCATTTCCCTTATCTGGGGAGGAATATATGTCTCTGGCATCTGCTTTCACCGCAGATGGGTTTGACCATGTCAATGGCAAGCTCTCCTATCTGGATGAGTACTTCGGTGCAGACAGCTATGATGATATGGTCGAGGCCGGGGTGGCTTTTGATATTGTTATGGCAGAGCCGGATACTCTCTATACATACGTGGGAAGTGACAATGAAATCATGACTTACAGCAGGGCAGGGGCTATGACTGTGCAGTTGTCAGGGGAATATGCCTTTTGCACCAAGATAAGCATTGACACCATGATGGCAGAGAGGTTTGCGATTGACAGTATGCTGGTTTGCCCGTTGGGGTATGCAGATGACACCGCTATCATCCCACTGGACACATTGCGCAGCTATGATTGTGACGGCGAGCGTCCCTTGCCTTTGCTCAGGACACAGAGGGGCAACCGTGTGATGATCGATCATTACTATATCCAGATAGACTATGATGAGGGCAGGATAGACTGCAGTATGCAAGGACACCTGTTCCACAATTAAAACGGATTTATTAAACATAAAAGACCTGTTATATGAACAAGCAGCAACTCACCGACAACATCAAGAGGAAGAAGACATTCCTCTGCGTAGGGTTGGACACTGACCTGAAAAAGATACCCGAACATCTATTGAAAGAAGAGGACCCTATTTTCGCATTCAACAGGGCAATTATTGATGCCACGGCTGACTACTGCATCGCCTACAAGCCCAACCTTGCTTTCTATGAGAGTGCGGGACTGAAAGGATGGGAAGCTTTTGAGAAGACCGTCCGCTATATCCGCGAGAATTATCCGGACCAATTCATCATTGCCGATGCCAAACGTGGAGACATCGGCAATACTTCGGCTATGTATGCCCGCACGTTTTTCGAGGAATTGGATGTAGATGCTGTCACCGTCGCACCGTATATGGGCGAGGACAGTGTGACCCCTTTCCTCGGATATGAGGGCAAATGGGTCATTCTCCTTGCACTTACCTCCAACAAGGGCTCACATGACTTCCAGTTAATCAAGGACGAGCAAGGAGAGACCTTGTTCCAGAAAGTTCTCCGCACATCGCGCCACTGGAGTGATGACAGCAACATGATGTATGTAGTCGGTGCGACGCAGGGCAAGATGTTCACAGAGATAAGGAAAATAGTGCCTGATCATTTTCTACTCGTGCCGGGCATCGGGGCACAGGGTGGTTCGCTCAGCGAGGTGTGTATCTATGGCATCAACCGCTCATGCGGATTGATAGTCAATTCGTCGCGTGCCATCATCTATGCCGACAAGACCGTCAATTTTGCACAGGCAGCAAGGGATGAGGCACACAAGGTGCAAATCGAAATGGAACAGGAATTGCGCAAGGTGGGTATCATCTGATTTTAGCCATTCTATGTATATGGTTAGCCCCGGCCAATAGCTTGTTGGCCGGGGCTTCTTCTGATATGTAAAAGGGTGGAAGTAATTCTCCAATCAATGTAGTAATCAACCGTAGGTCTCGACCAGCATCTTTATGAATTGGGGGTCATTGAATCTGATTGTCCCGTCAT
>DWUP01000061.1 GCA_020012075.1 Candidatus Avibacteroides avistercoris | reverse complement strand
TCATAGGTCTGCACGGCGACTGTCCCGGCTGCGGCGTCGTAGGCCGTGCCGTCCACGCTCGTGCTTGTTATGGTGAATGGCATGTAGGCCATGTCCCAGCTGTCGCCTGCCTCGCCTCCTAACGTGCGCTCGACGGCAAGATTACCGAGTGACACATGGTTGCCTCCACCGACGAGGCCTGCCCCGTGCTGCAAGAGCAGGAAGCCGACATCAAACGGCGAAGCCTCGGTGGTCAGCCCTGTGGCAAGGCTCAACTCCTGTCCCGGCTCGACATAGACGACGTGCGACACTGTCGGGCGGTCGGCTGCCGTGATGGTCTCGGGCGAAGTGATACGCCATGTCTCGAAGCATCCGTTGTCCACAGTGCCGCGCAGGCGGCTTGTCCCCGAGAGGTCTTCGCTGTGTCCCACCTTATCTATATATGACGCGATGTCTTCAGTTCCTCCGTCTATCGAGGGGCTGTCCTCCCTGAGCTGGTATTCCCAGACAGGCGTGGTGACATAGCCGTTGGCCACGGCATTCTCGACCACATTCTTCTTGGTCGCCACACCCAGCGTGCCGGGTGTCGTCACATTGACTGCTTCGCCCGTGCCGGTCACTGTGCCCTCGACAAACGAGTTGTAGAGCAGACCGTCGATTTCGGCCGTCGCCGACGACGAGAGGACGGATGTCGAGAGCACGCCCTCGCTGCCCACCGTTACGTCGCCCGTGATGGTGAAGCCGTCTACCACGCTCGCCGCTGTGATGTCAAGCCCGGGGAGTGTCGATTGCCGCTGGTAGTTGAGGAACGAGCCACGGCGGGCGAGGACATCTGCGGGAACACCGTCGGTCGATTCGCCGTTCATGCCGCCATAGACCCTGACTCCGGGCATCGAGACACGCAGCCCGTCAGCCGCGGTGACATTGTTGTGCACGAAGACATAGCCATCACTGCCAGTGTTCTTGTTATGATATATGGAAGCGAGGTCTACAGCGCCCTGCAAGTCTGACATGGCGTTTTCCCAGCTGCCGCCAGACTCGTCACTGCCTGCCACACCCGACCTGACATAGAGCACCTGACGCAACTCGGCATCATATTCGTATGCTCCGAGGTCTATCGCGTCGCCTGTCAGACGCGGTGCGCCGTCGAGGTCATAATCCTCTGCCGGAGTTTTGCCCGCATGAGCGCTATACAATTCGTTGCTGCCCATGTCGAGGACCATGATGCTCGGGCGTATGTTGTAATCTCCCCCGGCGGGATTCACGAAGTTGGGACCACTTGCGACATCGCTGTTGTCGATAGCCGCGAAGTCACGGTTATGATTGGTGTCATCTGTCGTGAGGCCTGTGCCGCACTGCCATGACATCGAGTTGTAGACATCAGCATTACCCTCGATGGCAGCTCCGTCATTGTTGGCGAATGTGGCATTGACGACCGTCACTTGTCCCACAGCATTGTCGGCATCTATACCCGTGCCGCCATCGGCAAAGAGCGTATTGACGAAGAGGTTGTCAGTCCCGGCGACTGCCTGGTCAAAATAGACACCTGTCCCATTGCCACGGAATGCAGAGTTTCTCACCGTCACACGTGGGGTGGTGTCGTCACCCGGCTGGCCATTGGTGATGAACATGCCATTTCCTGTTGCTCCCTCAAATGAGATGCCCTCGATGTTCACTTCCTTGGTATTGACATTGACTGACAGCAGAGTGTTGGCCTGTCCTACCGCCGGATTGACGACGAAACGTGTCGGGGCGCCGAAGTCCTGATTACCGGTCTCGTCGTATGCACCGCGGATGTTGAGCACCGAGACATTGGTATTGTCAGCCCCGGCCATCTGTATGCGGTAAGCCACACCGCCGTTCAACTGCTGCGGCGAATATTCGCCGGCGCGTATGTGGACAGTCTTGGTGGCCTTACGGCCTTCATACTCACCGGATGCCAATGCCGAGATTGCACCGCGCAGGTCGGTGGTGGCATTGTCCCAGCTGCTGCCCGAGCCGTCGCCACGCTCTTGAAGGTCCACATAGACGTCGTCCAGATTGAAGAGATTGTCATACTGGTACTCGTAGGCACCCATGTCTATCACCTTAGGATCGGGGTCTGTGTCCTGAGCGGTCGGGCGCGGGCCGGCATAGCGGTCATAGCCTGCATCACCCATATAGAATGTCGAGTAGCCGCTGAGTGTCGTCTTCTCGCCCCACCAGTCCTTGTATCCACCTGAGGCACTGTTCATGTCGCTGTTGGCGTATGCCAGCTGTCCGTCGCCTGTGTCGGTGAGGACTGATATTGCCGCAGGATTCCACAGCGAAGACGTGCTGTTGCCGGATGCACCGGCCACGGTCGAAGGACTCCTGAAGCGCGGGCCGTCGATGGCGAGGTTCACGGTGTTGAGGGCTATGTTGCCGTCATTGCCCGCGACACTGGCGGCAAAAGATGAGTCATCTGAAGCCGAATGGCTGAATGACGATGCACCGAGATTGAATGCCCTGCCGGCACTGTTGCCCCAGATCACAGAGTTGGTTATCCGGGTAGATAAAGGCTGTGAGCAAATCGCCGAATAATTTTGCCCTGCACTGTTGCGCACCATCAACGTGTTGATAAGGCTGACATTGACCGTTCCGCCTGTCTGGTTTGTTGCCACTGCGCCACCATAGGATGCGGCTTCGTTGTTGGCAAATACGGTGTTGGCTGCATCGAGCGATGCTGTCTCCGTGCCACCGTCCACATAGACTGCGCCGCCTGATGCGGTCGCACTGTTGCCGGCCACTATCGAGCTGAGCAGAGTCAATCCGGCATGACGGATATATGCCGCACCGCCATTGACGGCACTGCAGTTGAGCAGTCGGCAGCCCTTGACGATGCAGTCCACGCCATCCGAATATATGCCTGCGCCCCCGGTTGTCGTGCCAGAGGTGGCATCGCCATAATTGACTGTCAGGCCGTCGAGCATTATCTGCCCGTCGCCCTCAGTGTAGACCACATGCTCGACATTCTGCGATGTCGCCGCACCCTCGTTGATTTGTCCAGAGAGGATGGTCTGGTTGGCAAATTCCCAAGCCTCGACCACGCCATTGACATTGAGGTCTGACATGCTGCGGGCGTTGGCCAATGTATTGATGTCGCCGCCGGCCTCGACAGTGATTGTCCCGTCGGCAGCGGGGATCTCAGTGATTCCCGCTGATGCGATTTCCTCCGTACCGCTGAAACCACCATATATATTTACTCCCTCGGGGATGACAAACGAACTGAGCCTCTGGTCCACCACCCCTGCAGCAGGGTCGCCGGCCGTGCGGCGATAGTGCGGCTTGTAGGTGCCGCCGGCCATGAGTATCTCAAACTGCTGGTATTGGCCGGGATAGCGGTCGCGCACCTGCTCGATGTAGAGCAATGCGTCATCGAGCCACGTGAACGGTGTGAAGAATGACTTGCCGCGATAGTCGGCCTCGTCATAGCCGTCGGCGAGGGTGACGGTCTTGGTCTGCGAGACGAAGAGGCGAGTCACTACATTTTCGAGCGACGTCGTGCCGCCGTCGAAAGCGTATGCACCGCCATCGACTTTGTCCATGCTGCCATGTATGCGGGCGATGCCCTGCATGTCGGTGGATGC
>DWUP01000060.1 GCA_020012075.1 Candidatus Avibacteroides avistercoris | reverse complement strand
CTGAGGATGTATCCTGTGCCCGCCGACGTGCGCCGGCTGATGTACAAGGTCAAAAAAGCGCAGGGCGTAGACATCACACGCATCTTCTGCGGACTGAATGACGTGCGCAACATCATCCCCTCAATCAAGTATGCCAACGAGGCAGGCATGATTCCGCAAGCGACACTGTGCATCACATTCTCGCCCGTCCACACCGTCGAATACTACACCGGGATTGCCGAGCAGCTGATTGCAGCCGGAGCGCCTGAAATCTGTCTCAAGGACATGGCCGGCATAGGACGGCCGGTCTTCCTCGGACGACTGGTCAAGGCCATCAAAGACAAGCATCCCGATGTCATCATCCAATACCACGGACATTCAGGCCCGGGACTGTCGATGGCATCAATCCTCGAAGTCTGCAAAAACGGTGCTGACATCATCGACGTGGCCATGGAGCCGATGTCATGGGGCAAAGTCCATCCAGATGTCATCTCGGTGCAGGCAATGCTCAAGGATGCGGGCTTCGACGTGCCTGAAATCAACATGAACGCCTATATGAAAGCACGCTCGATGACACAGAGTTTCATCGACGACTTCCTCGGCTACTTCATGGACGACACCAACAAATATATGTCATCGCTGCTGCTCAGCTGCGGCCTGCCGGGAGGTATGATGGGTTCGATGATGGCCGACCTCAAAGGCGTACACTCGGGCATCAACATGATCCTGCGCGGCAAGGGCGAACCTGAGCTGACGATAGACGACCTGCTCGTCAGACTCTTTGACGAAGTAGCCTACGTCTGGCCGAGACTCGGGTATCCACCACTCGTGACACCTTTCAGCCAGTATGTAAAGAATGTGGCACTCATGAACATTCTGTCGCTCGTCAAGGGCGAACCACGCTGGTCGATGATCGACAACAACACTTGGGGCATGATACTCGGCAAGAGCGGCAAACTCCCCGGAGAACTCGACCCGGAAATCATCCAACTGGCCAAGGACAAAGGACTCGAATTCACGACAGAAGACCCGCAGAAGTATTATCCCGACCAGCTCGACCAATATAGGAAAGAGATGGATGAAAACGGATGGGAATATGGCGACAATGACGAGGAACTCTTCGAACTCGCAATGCACGACCGCCAATACCGTGACTACAAGTCGGGAGTGGCCAAACAACGCTTCGAGTCAGACCTCCAGAAAGCCAAAGATGCACGCATGGCAAAAGACGGATACAGCCCTGAAGACATCCTGAAGCTCAAACGTGCCAAGGCTACGCCAATAGAAGCCCCCGTGAGAGGCCAAGTGCTGTGGGAAATAGATGTGGTAGACCCGTCAAAAGCTCCGGTCATCGGCAAGGAATACAAGCGCGGAGACCACTTCTGCTATATCACTACCCTGTGGGGAGAACACTATGAGGTCAAGGCGAACTTCGACGGACGCATCGTCGAGGTCTGTGCAAAGCAAGGTGACACAGTCATGAAGGGCGACGCACTGGCCTACATAGAGAAATAGACATGGATTGGCTTCGGATGCAGTGACATTCATCCGACGCAGAAACATGAGAGGCCGCCACTGTCCGGGGAATCCGACAGTGACGGCCTCTCTATATACTGATGCCCCTACAACAGCCCCAGCCATTCGAGCAGCGTGGGCGTGAGCATTGCAGTCAATATGCCATTGAGCGTCAGCCCGAGGCTTGCGAATGCACCATACTTATGTCCATGCTCTGCCGCCGCCGAAGTACCGACAGCATGGGCGGCCGCACCCATCGACAGCCCCTGCCCCATCGGACTGACAATGTGCGTCAGCTTCATGGCCTTGAAGCCCAATATACCTCCCAGCAGACCTACACACACCACGACCGCAGCCGTGAGCGACGGTATGCCTCCGGTCGAGCCGGCTATCTCCATAGCTATGGGGGTCGTCACAGATTTGGGTGCAAGCGAACATATTATCTCACGTGACGCACCCATTGCCTTGGCCACAAGGACGACCGACACTATCCCCACCACACAGCCGGCCAACTGCGACAAGATGATGGGCAAGACTTGCTTCTTGATAGTCTCAAGCTGCAGATAGAGCGGCACACCGAGTGCGACGACCGCAGGCTTGAGCCAAAATTCAATCAGATGCCCGCCCTCATAATAGGTCTCGTAGGTTATGCCCATGACTTTCAGAAAGAGGATAAGCAGGACTATCGTGAGCAATATGGGGTTGAGCAGCATCAATCCCGTCTTTTTCTGGAGGACTTTAGCAACGAAAAATACAGCAAAAGTGAGAGCGATGAGAAAAAACTCACTGCTGAAATAATCTGCAATCATGACTCATTCAATGTTTGTGATTTGACTTTCTTATGGCACTGCGTGTCAATTGATATACCCATCCCGATGACACGAAGACGAGGAGCGTACTGACGACCGTCGCCACCAGTATCGGACCGAGCTGGGACTTGATGATGCCGAAGTGAAGCATCAATGCCACACCCGGCGGAACAAAGAAAAAACCGAGATTGGCTACGAGAAAGTCTGACAACCCCTGCACCCATTGCAGCTTGACAAACCCCAATTTGAGAAACAATGTGAGAAGCAACATCCCGATGATGCTGGACGGGAGCTTGATGCCGGTCAGGTAAACGACCAATTCACCCAAGGCAAGGCATCCAAACAAAATAGCACACTGACGAATCATTTTACGACTTTTAATTATGACTTATTTTAGTTATCACTTGCCATATATGCAAAAACGGGCGCAAAGGTATATTTAATCATCATACATTGGCACTAAATGTCAGAAAAACACATCATCACGACTGCAAATGATATACATATAACAAAAAAGCCCCGGCATATGCCAGAGCTTTTCACTATATCTGTCAAATCATTACTTGACCATAAACTCATCGACTTCCCATGTCGGGGCATCATGGTCCTCGCAAGTGTAACGGAACGCCACACGCAAATTCTCGCTCTGCGGCAACTCAATCTCACCTGCACTGACAAAACCCCAACCGTCGCTTGACGGATAGGTTATCTCAACCTGTGTCCAGTCATTTTCATTTATCACTCCGTCTCCTGCATAAGATGTCGAGACATAGACGCGGCAACATGCACGGCGGTTTTCGGCACTGCCGGCGAAATTGATAGCGTGGCGGAAAGTCAGGATAGCATTGGTG
>DWUP01000059.1 GCA_020012075.1 Candidatus Avibacteroides avistercoris | reverse complement strand
GCACCATAGAGTGCGGCTGCCGAAGCACCTTTGAGCAAAGTGATGGATGCGATGTCGTCGGGGTTGATGGTGGACATTGCATCGCCACCGTCACGCTGGCCGCCATAGTTACTATCGACCTGCTGGCTGCTGAGGTCCATCATCATCGGCACACCATCGACCACGACGAGCGGACGGTTGCTGCCGCTGATTGACTTCGAGCCGCGGAACTGTATCTTTGATGAGCCGCCGGCACCTGTCGAGTTGGGCGTGATGGTCAGACCGGCGGACTTGCCCTGGAGGGCATTGATCATATTGACGCTCTTCAGTTCATTGACATCCTTGCCGCCCACGGTCTGTGCCGAATAGGTCAGCGTCTCTGACTGGCGTTCGATACCCATGGCGGTCACCACGACCTCACCCAGCATCTCTGAGTCCTCTTTGAGCACCACGTCATAGCTCTCCCGTCCGTCTACGGGCACGGTGACAGTCTTGTAACCGATGTAAGAAATCTCGAGGGTCGCGCCCGCCGGCACGTTGCTGAGAACGAAGTTTCCGTTGAAATCTGTGATTGCCCCTGTCGAAGTGCCTTGCACTAAGATATTTGCACCTATGATCGGCTCGCCTTTCTGGTCTACGATCTGGCCGGTGACATCGCCATTCTGCTGGACAGCAAGGACTGACTGCCCGTCAGACACTACATCATTGGCGTAGAGCGTGCCTGTCGCCCCTGTGAGGGCAAGGCAGAACAGCGCAATACCCCCCCCCGTCAAAAATTTTGAACAAGGCAGCGGCTGCTTAATCCGTTCGTTTCTTTTCTCCATAATAAATCGAATTAAAGTTTGACAATTGTATGTTGCTAACTTATTGCTCGTTACAAAATCATGTACACTATTTGGCTTTCAGCCTGTTTATGCGATACAAAATTTTACTAAAGTTTTATTTTTCACCGCAAATATATATTTAATCTCCAATAATGTGTCACTATTAGTAAAACTCGATAAGGCATTTTATGTTAAATAGTCTTAATATATTATTGTATCATGAGACCTCGGGGATAATTTAACAAACACTGTCATTCACACCGCGCAATAAAGACTGCCGGTGGCGGCGATGTGCATCATTGCTTCATCGGTCGCCACCGGCAGGAGTCGGTGATTTTTCGGTCACGGCCTTGCGGGTCGGTCGTGCGGTCTTCTGTCAGTCTTTGGCAGGGTAACGGCGGTTGAGTTCGTCCACCACTATCCTTGTGATGTCATATTCGTCGCCGGCGCTCAATGGGTCTGACAGGATGTAGTCGTAGCCGTAGACTTGGCGGATGTGTGTCAAGACGTTTTGTATGGAGTCTGTCAGCCTGATCATGTTGTTCTGTGCTTCTGTCGTCAGCTCGCCCACGAGTTTGTCGTTGAGTGCCTGCAGTTCCTGTTGTTTCTTGACGAGTGCTGCCTGTTCCTGCTCGGCGCGTGCCTGCGTGGTGTAGGCGTTGTTTTGCAACTTGTATTGGAACTCTTGGGCATCTTTCTCCAGTTCGCGCTGCTTGGCATTGAGTGTGGCGCGCACGTTTTCCTCTTTCTTCAGGTTTTCTTCGCTCAGTTCTTTGAAGAGGTTGTAGTGTTGCAGCAGCGAGTCTTGCCGCACATAGACTACTTTGAGCGAGGTCGTGTCGCTGCCAAACGACGGTGTTTTGGCCGCATTTGTCCCGCCTTCGCCTGCGCATGATGCGAGTGCGAGCACGGCGGATGCCCCGAGGAGGCATTTTGCAATGTTGATTTTTGCCATTTGTTATGATTGTTTTGTCATGTTTGTCACTTGCCGAGCATCTTTTCCATCCTTTCGGGTGTCATCAGATGCCTGCCCATCGCCTCGCGGTCCTGCGACTGCACGCACCCGATGCCACGGTCGCGCAGGTGCTTGCTGCCGCTGACGTGGGTGTTGGGGAAGCGTCCGCCCTTGACAAGGATGATCCTGACGCACAGCAGCACGACGGCCGCCGCGACAAGACATAGGGTCAAGATGAGGGTTTTGAACATATATACCTTAATTAATATACCGCGCAGATGATTGTCCGCCCGCCAGTGCCGTCCGCAAGTCCTGACACATTGACCGGTGACAAAGGGTTGCAGGTGCAAATATATGTCATTGTGCCGACTATCATCCACTATCGCGCCCCAAATGTCGCGCATTCTGACAGAATTGGGCTTCTAATTAACTTTTTTTGGCAATGAAGCCGCCGCCGATTGGCTTAGCTTTGTCAGGACAAAAAGATGCGGCCACGCGCCGCGGCATCAACAACAGATTAAAAAGAGACATATCATGGAAAATCTAAAACTCCACCCCGCCGAAGTGTTCCACTACTTCGCCGAGATCTGCAAAGTCCCGCGCCCATCGAAGCATGAGGGCAAGATAATCGAATACCTGCGCGGCTTCGCCGCCCGGCACAACCTGCCATGCAAGGTCGATGAAGCCGGCAACGTGCTGATCACCAAAGCCGCCACACCGGGCTGCGAAGGGCGCAAGACGGTCGTCCTCCAGTCGCACATCGACATGGTGTGCGAGAAGAATGCCGACACCGACCACGACTTCACCCGCGACCCCATCCGCACCTACGTCGATGGCGAGTGGCTCAAGGCACGCGGCACGACCCTCGGCGCTGACAACGGCATAGGCGTGGCCACCGAGCTCGCCATCCTCGCTTCTGACACCATAGAGCACGGCCCGATAGAATGCCTCTTCACCGTGGACGAAGAGACCGGGCTGACGGGAGCATTCGCACTCAAGCCGGGATTCATCACCGGCGAGATGCTCATCAACCTCGACTCGGAGGACGAAGGGGAAATCTTCATCGGATGCGCCGGCGGAATCAACACCACGGCAGACTTCACCTACACCGACGAACCGGTGCCCGCAGGCTACGCCGGCCTGCGCATCAACGTGGGCGGACTCACCGGCGGACACTCGGGAGACGACATCGACAAGGGGCGGGCCAACGCCAACAAGCTGCTCAACCGCCTGCTCTGCACCGTGGCACGCCAGACGGACATGCGCCTGTGCACCATCGACGGGGGCAACCTGCACAATGCCATCCCCCGCGAGGCCGAGGCAGTGATAGCCGTGCCCGACGCCGACAAGGAGCGCGTGCGCGTGGCACTCAACATCTTCACCGCCGACGTCGAGGACGAATATGCAGCCACCGAGCCCAATGTCAGGCTCACACTCGAGTCAGTCCCCGCACCCGCCACGGCAATCGACCGTGACACGGCGCGACGCCTGCTCGACGCAGTGCACGGCGTGTGGAGCGGCGTCTATGCCATGAGCCGCGACATCCCCGGGCTGGTCGAGACTTCGACCAACCTCGCCTCGGTCAAGATGAAGGCACCCGGCCACATCACCATCGTCACCAGCCAGCGCAGCTCGGTCACATCGGCGCGCGACGACATGCGCGACACCGTCGCGGCAGTCTTCAGGCTCGCCGGCGCCGAAGTCGTGAGCAATGACGGCTACCCCGGCTGGAAACCCAATCCCGGCTCGCCTCTGCTCAAGATCGCAGCGGCAGCCTACCGCCGCCTCTTCGGCACAGACCCGAAAGTCAAAGCCATACACGCAGGGCTCGAATGTGGCCTCTTCCTCGAGAAATATCCGTCGCTCGACATGGTGTCATTCGGCCCGACACTGCGCGGCGTCCATTCGCCCGACGAGCGCATGCTCATCCCCACCGTGGACAAATTCTGGAGACACCTGCTGGCAGTCCTCGCCGACATCCCCGCGCGCGACGCCTGACAGCGGCACGGCACACGGCACACCGGCAAAGGCTTGCGGAGACCCGCAAGCCTTTGGCATATAATGCCACGGTAACAGCATACGACCCCACCGGCCATGGCATCAGACCCCGCGGCACACAGGGTAGGATGAAAAATCACGCGGCACGGCACGCCAATGCAAAGTTTTGCGTAAGTTTGTGGGACAACCCACAAACACCCCAGACCAATGGACGAAACCGACCGCATAAAGACACTCATCGCCGGCGGCGCCATCGACGAAGCACTCGCCGCCTGCCAAGCCGCCCTGCAATCGACAAGCGACAGGCACGCACACGCACACATCTACTATCTCATGGGCAACGCCCACCGCAAGCGCGAAGACTGGCAGAAGGCCATGAACGCCTACCAGCAAGCCATCGACATCGACCCGCACAGCCCGGCGGCCACGGCAAGGAAAATGATAACCGAGATACTCAATTACTACTACAAAGACCAGTTCAACCAATAAAAAGTGTAAAAATGTCACCCGCCACACGGCACCACCCACAGAAAAACACGCCGGACGCTTACGTTTTCACAAAAAGATAAATATATTTGCATATACCAATACCAAACATAAAGCATAGAAAAACATGGGAAAAATAAAAGGAGTAGTCGTCGTGGACACCGAGCGTTGCAAAGGCTGCAACCTGTGTGTCGTAGCTTGCCCTCTGAAAGTCTTGGCACTCGCCAAAGAAGTAAACCTCAAGGGATACAACTATGCCCAGCAAGTGCTCGAAGACACTTGCACGGGATGCACGTCATGCGCCGTGGTCTGCCCCGACGGATGCCTGACAGTCTATAGGACAAAAGTCGAATGAAAAACATCCAAAAACAAATAAATTTATGGCCCAAGAAGTATTATTAATGAAAGGAAATGAAGCGATCGCCCGCGCAGCAATCCTCTGCGGTGCGGACGCTTACTTCGGATATCCCATAACCCCGCAATCAGAAGTGCTCGAGACACTCGCCGAGCTCAAGCCCTGGGAGACGACAGGCATGGTCGTGCTGCAGGCAGAAAGCGAGGTGGCAGCCATCAACATGGTCTATGGCGGAGCAGCAACCGGCAAAATGGTCTGGACATCATCATCCAGCCCCGGCGTCAGCCTCAAGCAGGAAGGCATATCCTATATCGCCGGAGCCGAACTGCCATGCCTCATCGTCAATGTCATGCGCGGCGGACCGGGACTCGGCACCATCCAGCCCAGCCAGGCCGACTACTTCCAGACGACCAAAGGCGGCGGACACGGCGACTACCGGCTCATAGCACTCGCACCGGCCTCAGTGCAAGAGATGGCAGACTTCGTCGAGCTCGGCTTCCGTCTGGCATTCAAATACCGCAACCCCGCCATCATCCTCTCTGACGGAGTCATCGGACAAATGATGGAGAAAGTCATACTGCCCGAACAAAAACCCAGACGCACCGATGACGAAGTCATCAGACAATGCCCGTGGGCAGCCAACGGACGCACCGAGGGACGCCACCCCAACATCATCACATCACTCGAGATGGACCCCGCCAAGATGGAAGTCCGCAACCTCCACCTCCAAGCCAAATACAAAGAAATCGAGGAAAACGAAGTCAGATACGAGGAAATACAATGCGACGACGCAGAATATCTGATAATAGCCTTCGGCTCATGCGCACGCATCGGCCAGAAAGCCATCCAGATGGCACGCGCCGAGGGCATCAAAGTCGGACTCCTCAGACCCATCACACTGTGGCCGTTCCCGACCAAAGCCATCAAAGGCTACGCACACCGCGTCAAAGGGATGCTCTCACTCGAGCTCAACGCAGGACAGATGATCGAAGACATACGCCTCGCTGTCAATGGCGAAGTGCCGGTCGAACACTTCGGCAGACTCGGCGGCATCGTCCCGGGACCAGATGAAGTAGTCAACGCCTTGAAAGAAAAAATCATCAAACATTGACACCATGATGAATGTCAAACGAATAAGAGACGTGCTCAACGTCTTGTTCATGATCGGAGCAGTGACATCCATCGTCACCTACTTCGTGAGCGACGACCGCCTGCTCTTCTTCTACATCTGCACAGTGACGCTGGCACTCAAATTCGTGGAGTTCATCCTGCGATTTACCATCAGAACAAAATAAAACAAAGGCAATATGGACAGATCAGATATAATAAAACCCGAAAACCTCGTATACAGCAAGCCCAAGCTCATGAACGACAATCCCATGCACTACTGCCCGGGATGCAGCCATGGCGTGGTGCACAAACTCATCGCCGAAGTAATCGAAGAGATGGGCATGGAGCACAAGTCCGTCGGAGTGTCGCCCGTGGGCTGCGCAGTGTTCATCTACAACTACCTCGACATCGACTGGGAGGAAGCGGCACACGGACGCGCACCGGCAGTCGCCACAGCCATCAAACGCCTGTGGCCCGACCGTCTCGTCTTCTCCTATCAGGGCGACGGCGACTTGGCAGCCATCGGCACGGCCGAGACAATCCATGCACTCAACCGCGGGGAAAACATCACCATCATCTTCATCAACAATGCCATCTACGGCATGACGGGAGGACAGATGGCACCCACCACCCTCATCGGCATGAAGACAGCCACATGCCCCTACGGGCGTGACCCCAAGATACAGGGCTACCCACTCAAAATCACCGAAATAGCCGCACAACTCGAAGGCACAGCCTACGTCACGCGCCAGTCGGTACAGACCCCGGCAGCCATACGCAAAGCCAAGAAAGCCATACGCAAGGCATTCGACAACTCGATGCAGGGCAAAGGCTCCAACCTCGTCGAAATCGTCTCCACCTGCAACTCAGGATGGAAGATGTCACCCGAGAAGGCCAACAAATGGATGGAAGAGAACATGTTCCCCTTCTACCCCCTCGGCGACCTCAAAGACAAAGAGTAAACACTATGACTAACATTTAAACCGCATAAAATGACACACGAAATAATCATAGCAGGCTTCGGCGGCCAAGGCGTCCTCTCAATGGGAAAGATATTGGCCTATGCCGGACTGATGGAAAACAAGGAAGTCACATGGATGCCTGCCTACGGACCCGAACAACGCGGCGGTACTGCCAACGTGACAGTCATCGTGAGCGACGAACGGATATCCTCGCCCATCCTCAGCACCTACGACGTAGCCATCGTCCTCAACCAGCCTTCGCTCGAGAAGTTTGAACCGAAAGTCAAGCCGGGCGGCATCATCATCTATGACAGCAACGGCATCATCAAGCCTCCCACACGCACCGACATCAAAGTCTATAAGATCGACGCAGTGGAAGCCGCCAATGAGATGAACAACACCAAAGTATTCAACATGATCGTCCTCGGCGGACTGCTCAAGCTGCAACCCATCGTGACAATCGACGGGGTGGTCAAAGCACTCAAGAAGTCCCTGCCCGAGCGACACCACAAGCTCATCCCCATGAACGAGGAAGCCATCAAAAAAGGCATGGACATCATCGAAGAAGTCAAATAATCCCCGCACTACGACACTATCAGTCATGGGCAGGCCACACGGCCTGCCCATGTTGTTTCACCAGCCTGCACTGTCAGGACATCATGACTTAGAGCCGTCACTCCGCCACCGCACAAAACCCACAAGGGATAACACCACATCAATGAGACACAACAAGTCAAAAGCCCCACACATCTGCCCACAACCAGCGTAAGACAATTCACAACAAAAAGTTGCACAGGCATTAAAGGCAGATAAGAATAAAACAATACATTTGCATCACGTCACCCCAAAAAAGAAATACATAATATGGCTACAAAAAACATAGAACCAAAGTTGCGTCTCATAAGCGAATATACAATGCTGGAACGTAATGACGTGTTCGAGATACCTCAATACCAACGCGCCTACTCATGGACTACATCACATTGTACAAAGCTTTGGCAAGACATAGAAGGTTTTATTGATTCAAGTGCGGAAGACCCTTATTTCTTCGGCACTATCATTATTGATTGCTCTACACCTAACCATCTCAGTTTGATTGACGGACAGCAAAGGACTACTACATTTTTCCTATTGCTCAAGGCCTTACAACTCCGCTTAAAAGAAATATTGAATAATTTCAATCTCAGCCCAGATACAGCAGCCTTGTATATGGGATTGAACAGGAGCTATGATACCATTTGCAGAATACTATACAAGGCCGATGATGAAAAACAAGTGGAAATGAGAACTAATTGGGATAATGCACGTGGTATCACTATCCTTGAGAACAATTCTATTAATGAATTATATAAAGACGATTTCCGCTTAATCATTGAGGCGGAAAGTTATAAAGAAGCAGAGCGTTCGGTACACAAGTTTCCTCGCAAGCAAAAAGAAAACAAATACACCAATTTTTTCCGAAACTTCAAATACTTCTTTGACTCAATATCAGAATACTCGGAGTCTA
>DWUP01000058.1 GCA_020012075.1 Candidatus Avibacteroides avistercoris | reverse complement strand
TGGCTCACGCAGCAGCAAATCTGCGAGCTGTTCGGCAAGTCCCGTTCGACCATCAGCGTACATATCAAGAACATTTTCGATGAGGGAGAGTTGCAAGAGGATGTGGTTGTTCGGAAAATCCGAAATACCACCCATCATGGGGCGATTGGGGAAAATCGTCTCACGTGCGAAACGCGGCAGGCAGGCTTGCCGTCAGGCGCAAAAACAGTACCTTTGGGTCTGTTGTTGTGGTAGCCCCCACGGACGGGCATACCGTGTGGCCCGCTCTGACGCTATTCTCCCGGGGGCGCATTTTCTGCTTCTTCGATGGCAACAAGTTTGTAATCTTATTGACGGGCTTTCAGAAAAAGACACAGAAGACGCCGCCAACGGAAATAGGCCGTGCCGTAAGGCTGATGAATGAATACTACGAAGAGAAAAGAAAGGAGATGGGCAAATGAATACACGGACATTAGACCAAATCAAAAACGACTATTACGGTCAAGTCGGTACACCGGAAAGAGACCGTATAGAAAGAGAGCTTGAAGCATTGCGCATCGGGTTTAAGATACGGAGCGCGAGGGAGAAAAAGGAAATGACTCAGGCCGAACTCGCCAGCAGGATAGACAAGAAGCGCACGTTTATCTCAAAAGTGGAAAACGATGGCGAAAACATCACATTGAAAACCCTGTATGATGTCGTGGAGCGTGGACTTGGCGGCAAGCTGATAATCGAAGTCGTAGTTTGATGCAATGACTAATAGCAAAGAGCAATCCCCATGCCATTCACCGCATCCGGCATGGGGATTTTCATTGCGCCCCGTTGCCTCAAATCCCAAGCACGGGCAAATGCCCGCCCGTGTTAATAAATAGAGAAAAGGGGCGCGGCCATCGTGGTGTGTCAATAGGTCAAGGTGCGCTCTGCCGCTGTCGGGCGTCCGTGCGGGCGCAGACGGGCGGCGGTGTCCCGGCCGCTGTGGCGCAGCGTGTGGAGAATGAAATATCAGGTATAATTCATGCAGTCGTGGGCGGTGTCTCAGCCGCTGTGGCGCAGCGTGCCTGAGCGTGCCTCATACCGGTGCCAGTTGAGCAGTGTGGCATAGAGGTCCTTGTAGCGGTGGCGGATGTCGATGCGGTTTTCTATCGTCAGCACGAGGCGTTGCAGCACTGTCGAGCCCATCGTGGCCTTGAGGTGTGTGAACTCGGCCTTGCCCGGCACGCGCAGGCGCTTGGCGCAGTAGGGGGCGTTCTCGCGCAGCCAGCTGACGAAGTCGTCATAGCCCGTGTGCGGGTCGCTCTCGATGCCGAAGCCTTGTCCCCATGCCTCCTCTTTCAGCTTTGCCTGTTCGTATTGCATGTCCATTATTTCCGAGTAGTCATAGCACATGCTCGCCCCGTGCCCGCCATGCTCCGCCTGTCTGCCGCCGCCGTATGCGTCGCTGCCCGATGGCCGGTCGTGGACGCAGGCCTGTGCCGTGGGTGGTGTGCTGTCTGCCGTGCTGGCAGAGCCGTCGGGCATTATTCCTCCGTCGCCGTCGCGTGCGGGGGTGTGGCGGCCTCGGCCGCTCTCTTTCAGATTCGCTTCAGCGAATCTTTTCTCTCCCTCACAGTCATTGTCATGGTCATTATCATTATCATTGTCATATTCATAATCATTATCATATAAGCCCGCGTTTGCCCGTTGTTTTGCATCTTTATGCACGGTATGCGACGAATATGCAGCATTGCCGGCATAATCATTCACTCCGTCGTCGTGTTCGTCATGGCCGGTTGCGGTGTCGCCGCCGGCGCTTCGCCTGTTTTTCCCGGCCAGTTGGGCGGCTCGTCCCTTGCGTCCTGCCGCCGAGCGTGCGGCGACCGTCTCGCGCCACTTGGCGGCATTGGCATCGACGAATGTCCTGAGGATGGTGAAGGGGATCATCACCTCCATCGCCGATGTGGCTTCGCGCAGCTGCTTGGCGGCCGCGTCGTCATATTCGGTGCGGGTGGGGCACAGCTCGGCGTTGCCGCGTCCATAGTTGAGGTAGCCGTAGAAGATCAGGGCCTTGAGCAGCCGCCCTGCCTGTTCGAAGTCGAGGCGGGTGAGTATCTCGACCGTGGTGTCATAGCCGATGACCATCGATGTCTGGCACAGGCCTGCCGTGGCCTGCTGGTGGGGAGTCGTTTCTTTCATAGTCGTAAATAGTCTTTTGAATGTCCGGATTGTGCCGTCTTTGCCTGTCGCGTGGGTGTGTGGCAAAAACGACAATAAAGATAGTTGTCAAAAGACCATAATGCAAGTATTCTGCCCACAATTTTTCTCCCCCGCTGCAAATCGTGCGGCGGCACGCCGCCCCGCGGCCGCAGGGTGCGGTGCTGTCGCGTGCCGGGCGGTGTGTCACGTGCGTGGCATACGGCCCCGCGCGGCTCACATCTCCATCACGCGGCAGAAGCATCCGGCGAAGCGGTCAGCCACGCCGTCAGGCACTGAGTCGAAGATGCCGTAGACGGCCGACCCCGACCCCGACATTGATGCATAGAGCGCGCCTGATGCATAGAGGGCATCCTTGATCTGTCCTATCTCGGGGTGTAGGGCGAAGACGCCGGCCTCGAAGTCATTGGTGATGCAGTGCCGCCATTGGCTGACGGGCAGCATCACGTCGTCGGCCAGCCGCCGTGACGATGGCCGGGGCTTGACTTGCGAGAAGGCTTCGCGTGTCGGGACAGAGACCCCGGGCTTGACCACCACGATGTGATAGCCTGACAGGCTGAGCCCCACGGGGGTGAACACGTCGCCGATGCCTGTGGCATAGACCGGGCGGCCGGCGATGAAGAATGCGCAGTCGGCGCCCAGCCGCGAGGCGAGTCCCTCCAGCCGGCTGTCGTCCAGCCCCAGACGGCACAGGTCATTGACCGCCTTGAGCACCGACGAGGCGTCAGACGAGCCTCCGCCGAGGCCGGCACCCGTGGGGATGAGCTTCACCAGCTCGATGCACAGCGGTGGCAGGTCAAACTCCTGTTGCAGGAGGCGGTAGGCGCGCACGGCGAGGTTCTGTTCGTCAGGGCAGCCGTCGGGCGCGGGGTGGCACTCGAAGCGGAAACCCGACGGCGAGGGGGTTATCTCGATTATGTCGCAGATGTCGATGGGATAGAAGACGGTCTCGATGTCGTGGTATCCGTCCTCGCGCCGGGCCACTATGTTGAGCCCGATGTTAATCTTGGCATTGGGGAATACTACCATAGTCTGACGTTTGATGCTCTGTGGCGTAAAGGTAGTGACAAAATCTGTCATCACGGCGTCGCGGCCATGTTTTTGCACCGCGCGGCAGCCGTGGCGCCTCCACCTGCCTGAGGATGCGCGAAGATCACAAAATATTTTGGTATTCTGAATTGTTTTACTAACTTTGCAACATTAGAACCTGCCAAGCCTCTTAACAATGCTCAAATCGGCGGGTCGTTTTTTTTATTATACCCACATGAAAACGAGTTTCACCAAACCCTATTCATCCCCGGGACAAATCGTTCAAATACTAAAGTCGAGAGGTATGCTCATGGATGATGAGCATAAAGTTGAAAATTACCTGTTAAATATAGGTTATCACCGTTTATCGGCTTATATCTACCCCTTTTATAAAAGCCCTAAAAGCGATTTGATGCTAAAGGAAGGAACGACCTTTGAGCAAGTTATTACCCTTTACCGCTTTGACAAGAAATTGCGCATACTCCTTTTCAATGAAATAGAAAAGATAGAGGTTGCCATTCGCAGTGTATCTCATTTGGACACACCGTCACGAAATAACGGATAGGTTTTGCGAATCAGCTTTCTTTGACAATCTGGGTGAAATCTGACCAATCCTCTACCTTATAGGCGCGGATGTCACGGATCGACTTTTTGAACCAATCATACCCCGCAAAGGTCATTGATTGCCTTATACAAGTTGCTTAGGTTGCCATTGACCGTAAGGTAAGTACTGCCTTGAATCCACTCAAAACCGTTTTTCTTCAGGCATTCCTTTATCTCGTAATAAGCACGGTTATAAGGTTTCCCATAATGCTCTTCAAGGCTTGAAACCGTCATGTCGAAACTTATGGCAAACATACTTCCTCCTTTGCCAGTTTGAACAAGTCCTCCCGACCGAAGAACACGTTATGGTCTTCCGTCTCTGCGGAAATCACGATGCCTACAAATGGATTGTTCTCCACTTGGATAATGATGC
>DWUP01000057.1 GCA_020012075.1 Candidatus Avibacteroides avistercoris | reverse complement strand
ACAGCTATATAATCAACATCTATCCCGACACGACGTGCTGGGTCAATGACTTCCAGAATGCCTACAATGAGCCTTATATGCGGCTTTACTTCTCTCATCCGAGCTACAATGATTATCCCGTAGTGGGTGTGAGTTGGGAGCAGGCCAATGCCTTCTGCGCATGGAGGACCATGTACTTGCAGCGCGGCATGACCGGTGCGGCGAGACAGATACAGCGCTACCGCCTGCCGACAGAAGTAGAGTGGGAATTTGCGGCAAGGGGGCGAGAGGCCGGCCGCTACCCGTGGTCGGGCAGCTCGACACGTACAGAGAAGGGCTGCTATAATGCCAACTTCAAACCGGAGCGTGGCAACTATACCCGTGACGGCAATCTAATCACCAGCCGCGTGGCTTCCTATTCGCCCAACTCTAACGGCTTGTATGACATGGCCGGCAACGTGGCCGAGTGGACTTCGACCGTCTATACCGAGGCCGGTGTCCTGTCGATGAACGACCTTAATCCCGAACTCACATATAATGCGGCCAAGGAAGATCCCTATCGCATGAAGAAGAAAGTGGTGCGTGGCGGTTCGTGGAAGGATGTGGCAGAAAATGTCCGTTCGGATATGCGCAGTTATGAATACCAGAATGAAAGCAGGTCTTACATCGGTTTCCGCTGTGTGCGGAGCTGTGTGGGGCAGACTAACAGTAGAAGACGATAAATCATCAGACAGATGGCAACAAAAGATAATAGCAATAAAAAGAAAGGCATAATCCGCAGACTACAGGATTTCATGTCGAGCTACCGAGGCAAAGTCATTCTGAACTATGCCTACAGTTGGGGAGCAGCGGTGGTCATCATGGGTGCATTGTTCAAGCTGACGCATCTGCCGGGAGGCAATGTCATGTTGTTTATAGGCATGGGCACCGAGGTCCTCGTGTTTTTGGTTTCGGCTTTTGACAAACCGTTCAAATCATATAAGTGGGAGAGTGTCTTCCCACAAATCAAACTCAACGGTGCTCCAGACGTAGACCTCTCGGGCAAAGATAACAAGGCCGGTGAGGCTGTCGATGCCGGATCGGTAATACGTGATGCAGAGGAAGGGGGACTTGACCAGCAGGAACTTTCAGCTGTAATCAATGCTGCGCAGGTCGTCGCAGCTTCGGCTTCGGCCGTGGCGTCATCGACCGCCGGCGCTCCAACTGCATCACATGGTGAGTCATCCGGTCTTGAGTCGGGCGGAGCTGCCACGACGGGCAGTGTGGCAGTCGGGCCACAGTCTGTTGGTGGGGTGGTAGTAGTCCCGGCGGGCGGAACTGCAGCTCCGGCAGCGAGAGTTATGGCGTCGGGTGGAGAAGTTATGCCCGGTGCTGTCGTCGCAGGCACGACGGTTATACAACCGCAACAGCCTCAGACGGCGCAGCCTGCAGTCGATGCCGAGATGGCCGAATCTCTCGCTACAGCGGCAGAAGACTATCTTGATAAACTCAAGGAAATGACAGAATCTTTGGACAAATTTCAGAAAGCTACGGCTTCTCTCTCAGAGATGTCTGACAATTTGGCTCAGGCCTACAAGGTCATTTCGGACAACTCCGGTAACATCACAGCACATTCACAGGGGTATGTCTATCAGATGGAAAATCTTAACCGCAACTTGTCAGGGCTTAACACAATCTATGATTTGCAGTTGCGCAGCATAAGCTCGCAGCTTGACACTATCAAGCAAGTCAATGAAGGACTTGAGCGTATGAAAGAAATGTATGACGGCTCAAAAGAAGACAGCGAGAAGTTCCATGAACAGACAGAGCTTATGGCCAAACAAATAGAGCAACTCAATGCAGTCTATGCGCGTATGCTCGAAGCCATGACCGTCAATATGAAGTAAAGAATAAAAGGGAGGAAAGCAAAAGATGGCTGCACAAGGTCCGGAAAGCCCCAGACAAAAGATGATCAATCTCATGTACATCGTCCTCATGGCGATGCTCGCACTCAATGTGTCATCTGATGTCCTCAAAGGGTTCTCTCTGGTCGATGAGAGTTTGGACAGGTCTACGTCAAACTCTACGTCGCAAAACAACGCGATGTATGAGGCTCTCAAATACTATTATGACAAGAATCCCGAGAAGGTGGCACAGTGGTATGAGAAAGCAATGAACGTCAAAAGCCTGTCGGACTCACTCTATGACTATGTCGATCGTCTGAAGTATCGCATCGTGTGCGAGGCCGATGGCGATGACGGCAACGTCAATGACATTCAAAATAAAGAAGACTTGGAGGCGGCGTCATTCGTCATGCTGGCTCCCAAGCGGGGTGAAGGGCAGCGGTTGTTTAATGAGGTCAATGCTTACAGAGAATATATTGTGCAACTTGTGCAGGATTCGGTACAGCGGCACATCATCACCAGCAACCTTAGTACCGAAGTCCCGCGTCATGAGGATAACCTGACAAAGAATTGGCAGGAATACATGTTCGAGAATGTGCCGGTGGCTGCCGCCGTCACCCTATTGACCAAATTGCAAAGTGATGTCCGCTATGCCGAGGGTGAGGTGATACATACGCTGATGAACAATATAGATGTCGGCGATTTGCGTGTAAACCAAGTCAATGCTTATGTCATCCCCAACTCGCAGACAATAGTCCGTGGAGGCGAATTCAAGGCAAATATTATCCTTGCTGCCGTAGACTCGACCCAGAAGCCTACGATATATGTAGGTGACAGACAGTTGCCGGCCGATGCAAACGGCTATTATTCCACCGTCTGCAATACTCTCGGCGACTTCACTCTCAATGGCTATATGGAACTGATGCAGGGTGATGGCTCTGTCTTGAGGCGTGATTTCTCGCAGCCATATACGGTCATCGAGCCATCGGCGACGGTTTCAGCCACGATGATGAATGTGCTTTACGCTGGATATGACAATCCGATAGGCATCTCTGTCCCCGGTGTTGCCAATTCTAAAATCAATGCTTCGATTTCCAACGGCAACGGGACAATCAGAAGGACAGGCGAGTCATATATAGTCAGGCCGTCACGCGTCGGCGAAGATGTAGTAATCGCCGTCACGGCACAAATGACAGACGGGCGTACACAGAGCATGGGAAATTATGCTTTCCGTGTGCGGCAATTGCCGGATCCCACGCCATTTATAGAGTATACGGACAAGGGTACGACACAGCGCTATCGCGGAGGGCGCGGCTTGGCCAAATCAATACTGATGAATACCGGCGGCATAGTAGCCGCCATCGATGACGGTCTGCTCAACATAGACTTTGAGGTGCTCGGATTCGAAACGGTATTCTTTGACAACATGGGCAATGCGGTTCCCGAAGTCTCTAAGTCTGCACTCTTTACAGACCGTCAGAAAGACATGTTCCGCCGTCTGTCGCGAGGCAAACGCTTCTACATCTCTCGTGTCAGGGCCAAAGGACCTGATGGCATAGAGCGTGTGCTGCCGACGACATTGGAGGTAATAGTAAATTAAGAAATACAATATAGGCACTATGAAGAATGTTTTTTGTCTAATGTTGCTTTCGCTCTTCTGCATCGTGATGACGGTTGATGCCCAGCCGCCATCAAGACGCAGGGCACAACAGGAAGCCGAGAAATCTGACAATCTGACCGTCAGGGCTTCGTCACAATATTCCCCATCGGTAGATTTCCCCGCCGATATGAAGTGGAAGCGTGAAATCTATCGCACGATTGACCTTGAGAAAGAGGCAAACACGGCTCTATACTACCCCGAGAGGCCGATAGGCGAACAGATGAATCTCTTCTCGCTCATATTCAAACTGGCTATCGAAGGGAAGATAAACATCTATGAATACAACATCGATGGCAACGAGCAGTTTGGCGCAGACTATGTCATCAGCCCCAAAGACATGCTCGACCGCTTCAATATCTATTACAGGGAGAAGTTGGTCAATCGCCGTGACACTGTCATCGTCATAGATAACAGTGACATCCCGAGCAACGAGGTCAAGAGCTTTTTCGTAAAGGAAACAAATTATTTCGACGACCGCAATTCCACATATCATTCAAAGATTGAGGCGATATGTCCTGTACTTCACCGCAGCGACGAATTTACGCTCGAGATTACCAAGTACCCCATGTTTTGGGTTCGCTATGATGATTTGGAGACTTATCTCACATCCATTTCGCTGATGACCAGTGACTACAACAATGTTTCGAGCATGACAGTGGCTGATTTCTTCGAATCCCATCTTTATGAAGGTGATATTTACAAGACGACTAATCGATTGAATCGGACACTTGCGCAGTATTGCCCGACCGACAGCGCAATGAAGGCCGAGCAGGAACGTATCGAGGGACAACTCAAAGCATTTGAAAGCAATCTTTGGACGATGGATACAGTCTCAGAGGACACCGAGGCCGTAACAGATGATTCGGGCGAAGAAACTTCCGGACAAGAAAGCGAGGAGGCAAATGCAACAGAACCCGCCAATTCAAAGCGCGTGGGACGCGACGAGGATGACGGAGGACAGAAGTCCGAGACAAAGGCAAAGACAGAGAAAAGCAAGTCTGCAAAGAAATCAAAGAAAGAACGTTCTGTCAGCTCCTCCAAGTCGCCCGTCAAGGCTGCACCGAGAGCATCAGTGCGCAGGGAAAGGAGGTGATAGGCGATGGG
The DNA here is from genome assembly GCA_020012075.1 of Candidatus Avibacteroides avistercoris. GTDB lineage: Bacteria > Bacteroidota > Bacteroidia > Bacteroidales > Bacteroidaceae > Avibacteroides > Avibacteroides avistercoris. The sequence goes on along the minus strand of DWUP01000057.1, from coordinate 6,496 downwards.
TCGTATCATAGCGTATAATATAAGGGATGAAAAGGCCGATAGGGTCAGATGTTTGTGCCGGAAACATTCTATCCCATTGCTCGAAGCATCTGATGCCATGCACGGCAGACGCATTGCTGACATCCTCGACGGTGCCATCGGCAATGATGGAGTAGGGCAGAAACTGTTTGATGATGAGATGCTGTTGTTTGACGGGATAGATGATGACTTGCTGCACGTCTTGCTTCGCGAGGTGCGGCAGGCGGGCGGTGTAGAACTAAAGGCCGTAGTTACGCCGTTCAACAGGCTGTGGACCTCATTGCAGCTCCGTAACGAGTTGTTGCGTGAGCAGGCTGAAATGTTGCGTGCAATGGCGAATAAGTAGCCGGCAGCGCACGCTGATTAAGATTGTGTAAAACATTATGGGCGCACCGTCATGACGGTGCGCCCATAATCATTAGTGGCTAACGGCAGTGTCAGTGTACGGGTATTTTATCCACACGCCTTTGATGCCTCCCTCCCTCGAAGTCTGTGGAGAGGAATGTTTCGGTGATTTCCTTGCCTGTTTCTTTTGTGATAAATCTGCCGGGCATCGAGAGCACGTTGGCATCGTTGTGCTGGCGGGCTAATGCCGCAAGCTCAGGCGTCCAGCACAATGCAGCGCGTATGCCTTGGTGCTTGTTGAGTGCCATACTTATGCCATTACCGCTCCCGCAGATGGCTATCCCGCATTTGCATTCGCCGTTTTCTATCGCATTGGCCAAGGGGTGTGCATAGTCCGGATAGTCTACGCTCTCGGCCGAATAGCATCCGAAGTCTTTGTAGGGAAGCCCCTTTTCATCCAATACACCTTTTATATATTCTTTCAATTCGTAGCCTGCGTGGTCGCAAGCCAAACCTATGATAGCAGATTTGTTGTCCATATCTGGTAGCTACTTAAATCATTTCCTTGACTTGCTTATAGACGTTCTCTGCGGTAAATCCCAGTTTTTCGTCCAAGACCTTGTATGGTGCAGAATATCCGAATGTGTCCAGACCGAATACTTTGCCGTTGCAGCCGACAAGTCCTTGCATTGTGACAGGCAGCCCGGCTGTGAGTGCAAATATTTTTGCACCATTTGGCAATAATTGGTCTTGATATTCTTTGCTCTGTGTCCTGAAGAGTCCTTCTGAGGGAGCAGAGACAATGCGTACTTTGATGCCGTCTTTGCGGAGCAGCTCGGCGCCTGCGACGAGGGTTGATACTTCAGAACCTGATGCGACCATGATTATGTCAGGGTTTTCATCATTCCCGGCTATGTCGTAGGCTCCTTTTGCAGCTTCTTTATAGTTGGTGCCCGAGGGCAGGCTTGCTACGTCTTGACGTGAGAATATCAATGTCGTCGGGCTGTCGAGGTTTTCCATTGCCAGTTTCCAAGCGATGGTCGTTTCGTCAGCATCTGCAGGCCTTAGGACGAGCATCGAATTCTTTCCCTTATGATTCTTGAGCTTTTCCATCAGACGCATTTGTGCTTCATGTTCGACAGGTTGGTGTGTCGGCCCGTCTTCTCCTACTCTGAATGCATCATGTGAGTAGATGAATTTGACAGGCAGTTGCATCAGCGCAGCCATGCGGATTGCCGGCTTCATATAGTCAGAGAATACGAAGAATGTGCCGCAAGCCGATTGTACGCCACCGTGCAGTGTTATACCGATGCAGATGCAGGCCATTGTCAGTTCGGCTACGCCTGCTTGTATGAAAGCTCCGCCGAAGTCGTCGCGTGTGATTACCCTTGTCTTTTTCAGGAAGCCATCAGTCTTGTCAGAATTACAAAGGTCAGCGGATGAAACAATCATATTCTCTATTTTTTCCCCAAGGACGCCGAGGATGGTTGCTGAAGCCGCACGGGTGGCTACATTGGGCTTTTGTCGTATATTGTCCCAATCAATCTCAGGGAATCTGTTGGCGAAGAAGTCTTCCAGTTTTTTTGCCAATTCCGGATTAGCTTTTGCCCATTCTGCCTTTTTGCGGCGTCTGTCGGCTGCTATTTCGAGCAATTGGTTTTTCCTTCTGTCGTAGAGGTCTTGTACTTCAGGGAATATTTCGAATGGATTGTCCGGATTGCCACCGAGGTTTCTGATAGTTTCTTCGTATGATGCCCCACTTTTGCTCAATGGCTGTCCGTGCGTAGAGCATTGTCCCTCGAAATTACCATGCTCGGCAGTTACAACTCCCTTGCCCATTATAGTCTTTCCGATGATGAGGGTGGGGCGTTTGTCTTCCGCCTTTGCAAGTATGATGGCGGCTCTTATCTCGTCGGCATTATTGCCATTGATTTCGATGACTTTCCAGTCCCATGCGCGATATTTTTTTGCAACGTCCTCACTTGTCACTTCATTGACACCTGTGGATAGTTGCACATCATTTGCATCATAGAACATTATGAGATTGTCCAGTCCTAAATGTCCTGCGATGCGGCCGGCTCCTTGTGAAATTTCTTCTTGTATGCCACCGTCTGATATATATGCATATATAGTCTGGCTCATAATGTCCCCGAATTTGGCTTTCAGGAATTTTGCTGCGATTGCAGCCCCTACGGCATAGGTATGTCCTTGGCCAAGTGGACCTGACGTGTTCTCAATACCGCGGGCTATGTTGAGTTCCGGGTGACCTGGTGTAGGGCTGCCCCATTGGCGGAATGCTTTCAAATCATCTATTGTGAATTTACCGGCCATTGCCAATGTCGCATACAGCATGGGTGACATGTGTCCGGGGTCAAGGAAGAATCTGTCCCTGCTCTCCCAATAAGGATTTTCCGGGTCATATATCATAAATTCCGAATAAAGGATGTTTATGAAATCTGCTCCGCCCATTGCACCTCCCGGGTGACCTGATTTGGCTTTTTCTACCATTGCCGCAGTCAATATTCGTATGTTGTCGGCGGCTCGGTTGGTAATGACGTTATTATCCATGCTACGCTTATGGTTATTTATTAATTTTAACGCAAAGATATAGATAAAATTGGTTTGGGTGATTGCTATGCCTCATCCATTTTTGATGTGGAAGCTATTTGTGCCTTTTGAACTCGTGTGCATGCTTATTTGATGTGGCTTAATCAAAGAGTGCACTGATAGACATATCAAAGTCTTGCAATGTTAATGATGTCACTTGGCGACTTTGCTATGTGTGCAGGATTGTATTTTATCAATTCCTCCACCGGCCGGAATCCCCATGTCACTCCGCATGCTTCGACACCTGCGTTGATGGCAGTCTGCATGTCTACGTCAGAGTCTCCTACATACAGGACATCGGTTTTGTCATATCCGCCGGTTGCCATTATGCTGTTGATTATTGCCGGGGAGGGTTTTGGCTTTATGCCGGCTTTGTTCCCTGCGATAGCGGTAAATGCTATTTTGCCAAAGTAGTGTGGTATTAACTTCTGCACTGCACTGTCATATTTGTTGGATGCTACGGCAAGGCCAATACCCAATCTGCCAAGTTGCTCAAGCATCTCGCATATTCCCTCGTAGGGATGTGTGAAATCACAATTATGGATGTCATAATAGGCGAGGAAGTCGGTCTTGATTCTATTGATATTGTCTTCGTTTACAGCATCAGCCGGAAGTGCCCTTTCGAATAGTTTCATTATTCCATTGCCGACAAATCGTTTGTAGGCATCTGTGTCATGTGTCGGGAAGCCATTGGCCCGCAATGCGTGGTTGGTGCTGGCTGCCAGATCTTCAATAGTGTCGAGCAATGTGCCGTCGAGGTCGAATATTATCAGTCGTTTCACTGTCGTATGATATTGGTCGGGTGCAAACGTAATCATTTTCAGGTTAAGGCAAACTATCCATGGATTCCTTTTAAAATCATATAATGGTGGCATTGTGACATAATTACTATATTTGCAGTCGATTAACAATGCAGATGCAATCATGGCTTATAATCTATTAAAAGGGAAGAGGGGTATTATCTTCGGTGCCCTCAATGAACAGTCAATCGCATGGAAGGTCGCTGTCCGTGCCGTGGAAGAAGGTGCGGCAATCACATTGTCCAACACTGCTGTGGCTGTCAGGATGGGAGAAATCTCACAACTTGGCCGGCAGCTCAATGCTGAAGTCATAGAGGCTGATGCGACAAGTGTGGAAGATCTTGAGAATGTCTTCAGACGCTCGATGGAAGTTCTTGGCGGCCCTGTCGATTTTGTACTGCATTCGATAGGCATGTCACCCAATGTGAGGAAGAAGCGTCCCTATGACGACCTTGATTATTCACTTTTAAGCAAAACTCTTGATATCTCTGCTGTCTCGTTCCACAAGATGCTACAGACGGCTAAGAAGCTGGGAGCCATAGCCGATTATGGTTCGGTGGTGGCACTTACATACGTAGCTGCGCAGCGCACGCTCTTTGGCTACAATGATATGGCTGATGCCAAGGCGATGCTCGAATCGATAGCCCGCAGTTTCGGTTATATCTATGGGCGTGAACATAATGTGCGTGTCAATACCATATCGCAGTCCCCGACCATGACGACCGCCGGCTCAGGCATCAAAGGCATGGACAGTCTGATGGACTTTGCCAATCGCATGTCGCCACTCGGCAATGCCTCGGCCGATGAATGTGCGGACTATTGCATTGTCATGTTCTCAGATTTGACGCGCAAGGTCACTATGCAGACACTGTTTCATGACGGTGGTTTCTCGAGCATGGGCATGAGTCTGCGTGCAATGGACCAATATGAGAAGAGCTTTGATAAATACCGCGACGAGGCCGGTAATATCATCTATGGTTAAAGTCCGCTGACTTGTGATGGATCTGAGCAGATTGATTTCCATTGTCATCTTGTCCTTGTCGCTTTGCGCTTGTTCTTCGGGAGGCAAAAGCGGGGGAGGAGGTGTGGACATCATCCGCTATGACAAAACACAATATGAATATATAGAGTTCAACAGTTTCGATGCTAATCAGAGGATGAAGTCTGATTACTATCCGATGACCAAACTGTTGGTCGAAGATATTCTGGAGATAGGATCAATCACCGATGATGATATTCAGGTCAAATTCCGTGAATATTATTCAGATAGTCTGTTGCTGCAATTGATTGATGACGTCGAAGCGAAGTTTGATGATGTGAGTGACATCGAGCGTCAGCTGACCAAGGCTTTTGCATCACTTCACCGGCAGCTCCCGGGAGTGCCGATTCCCAAGGTATATTCACAGTTGTCAGCCCTCAATGAGTCAATCATCATGGCTGACACACTGCTGGGCATCAGCCTTGACAAATATATGGGGGCTGACTATCCGCTCTACAAGTCGTTCTACTACTTTTATCAGCGCAGGTCGATGGAGCCCGACAGGATAGACAATGACTGCATAGTGTCATTGATGCGCAGCGCATATCCGTTTGACAGGGGACAGTCTATCAACTTGTGCAATCTTATGATACATTACGGCCGTTTGGCTTATGTGTCTGCCAAAGTGCTTGACATCACTCTGCGCGAGCAACTTGATTTCACTGAAGACGAGTGGCAGTGGTGCGAGCAGCATGAGAAAGAGATTTTCCGCTACGTCCTCGAGCACGGGCACCTCTATTCTACCAATTTTATGGTGTTGAGGAAATATTTGCGGCCATCGCCCTACGTCCCTTACTTCGGCAAACATTCGCCTTCGTGCCTTGGCATCTGGATCGGTGCAAGGATAATCGAGTCGTATGTGTCGGGTAATGATGTCTCGCTCAACGACCTCATGAACATAACGAATTATAAGCACCTGCTCATCAATTCGCACTATCTCAACCTATTCGTCTGATGATCGAACCAGCCTTATATCTCATCCCCACGACAATAGGCGATGTCGAAATCGACCGTGTCATACCGCGTTATAATCTTGCGGTCATGGCAGAAATCAAGTATTTCATTGTCGAAAATGTCCGTACGGCACGTCGTTTCCTGAAGAAGGCGGACAAGACGATTGACATTGATTCGTTGGTTTTCAACGAACTCAACAAGCATACGCCTCCCGAAGCAATATCGACATATCTCCGTCCGTTGGCCGAAGGCAATCCCGTGGGCGTGATTTCCGAGGCCGGATGTCCTGCCATAGCAGATCCGGGTGCGGATGTCGTGGCCATAGCACAGCGTGCCGGGATGCGTGTGGTGCCACTCATAGGCCCGTCGTCGATAGTGTTGTCCCTCATGGGGTCGGGTTTCAACGGGCAGAGTTTTGCGTTCAACGGCTATTTGCCTATTGACAAAGGCGAGAGGGCGAGAGCCATCCGTCATTGCGAAAGCCGCATTTATTCCGAGGATCAGACCCAAATCTTCATCGAGACCCCTTATCGCAACAATAGGATTGTCGATGACTTCATTGCCAACTGCCGGCCGACGACGAGGCTTTGCATAGCCGCTGACATCACTTGCGCTGACGAATATCTGAAGACCAAGTCTGTCCGCGAATGGCGTGCCGAGAATCTGCAGCTGCCCAAGGTGCCTTGCATATTCCTGTTGTATAAGTGACGCGCGGCCGTTGTCCGGATTGTGC
>DWUP01000056.1 GCA_020012075.1 Candidatus Avibacteroides avistercoris | reverse complement strand
AGACAGGGAGTACACCAAACTCCCCATCGCAATCTATTTTGGCGACAATCTGCCCGCGGATGTCGTGTGGCCTCTGTCACAGAAACGTATGTCATAAATCTCCCCGGGGTCGTATACTGTCTCCGTCACTTAGGCTAAAAATATATAACCGTTAGGCTGCAAATATGTATTTGTTAGGCTGGAGATATATGTTTTTAGGCTAAACGGATTGATTCACTTCCTATGCCAAGGAGATTTGGGTCAGACCTTTCCGCTTTAAAGGTCTGGCATCTCCCATTCTTGCAAGGCGTGGCGATGCCCGCGCTCATTGTATATGGTATTTGCTGAAACATTATTTTTGCTGCGTGAATCAAATCTTTTGAAGCAATGGACGCTGACATATTGATACGTCAAGAGACTGAAAGTGATTTCGACCGGATCGATGATGTCGTGAGGTCGGCTTTCAGTGACGTCGAGGAGAGTGACCACACAGAGCATCAACTTGTCCGAAGGTTGCGCCGTTCGTCCGCCTACATACCCGGGCTGTCTCTGGTGGCCGTGACGGGCGGGGGAGAGGTCGTGGGGCACGTCATCTTGTCAAAGGTGGAGGTGGGGTCGCGTGATGCCGTCCATGCCGCACTGGCTGTCGCACCATTGTCGGTGTTGCCTGCATGGCAGGGGCGGGGCATAGGCAGCCTGCTCATGCGTGAGGCACACCGGCGTGCGGCTGCGATGGGCTATGGAGTGGCACTGGTGCTCGGGCATGAGGGCTATTACCCGAGGTTTGGCTATAAAAGGGCTTCATCATTTGGCATAAAATTCCCCTTTGACGCTCCGGACGAGTGCTGTCTGGCGGCCGAGTTGCTGGCAGGCGGACTGGATGGTGTGTGTGGCACGGTGCGCTATCCGGAGGCATTCTGCATCGAATGACTGGAACTTTTTATTAAATTGCAGCCTGCAAACATATAGACGTTAGGCTAAAAATACAGATGGCATACTGTCTCGCCGCGATGCCGCCGCCTGTCGGCGCATTGTCGCAGCATTATGTCTGAAAATCACATTGCAGTTTCTCTATATGGAGAATAATTGTTTCTTTTGCACAGTTTTTGGGAAACAAAACAAATTTGCTTAGGAAATGAAATTAGTTGAAACTGTAACCGGTCTCCACAATGCACTCGATGCCTGTGGTCAAGGTAAGAAAGTCGGGCTTGTCCCCACTATGGGAGCCCTACATGCCGGACATGCTTCGCTCGTCAGACGATGTGTCGCGGACAATGACGTGACGGTGGTCAGTGTTTTCGTCAATCCGACACAATTCAATGACAAGAATGATTTGAAAAACTATCCGCGTACACTTGATGCAGATTGCAAGCTGCTTGAAGAGGTCGGTGCCGACATCGTGTTTGCGCCGAGTGTCGAAGAGATATATCCGCAAGCTGACACACGTATCTTCGATTTTGCCCCGCTTGACACTGTGATGGAGGGCGTGCACCGCCCCGGGCATTTCAATGGCGTGGCGCAGGTCGTCAGCCGGCTGTTTGACATCGTGAAGCCCGACAGGGCATATTTCGGTGAAAAAGATTTCCAGCAGCTCGCCATCATACGCCGGCTTGTGTCCGACTATGGTTATCACATCGAAATTGTCCCCTGCCCGATAGTGCGTGAAGCCGACGGCCTCGCCATGAGCAGCCGCAATACATTGCTGACAGCAGAAGGCAGGCAGCATGCCCCGGCCATCCATCGCATCATGCAGGACAGCGTGGCTTTTGCCTCGGCGCATACGGTGGATGAGACACGGCGGTTTGTCGAGGACGGACTCGCGGCCGACGGCTATCTGCGTGCGGAGTATTATGAGATAGTAGACGGGCGCACTTTGCAACCCATTGCCGACTGGCAGGAGACTGACTATGCCGTGGGCTGTGTGGCTGTCTTCTGTGGTGACATCAGGCTGATTGATAATATAAAGTATAAAGGGTAGGGAGGACTGCCTTATGATGATAGAAGTGCTGAAATCAAAATTGCATTGTGTCATGGTCACCGAGGCAAATCTCAACTATGTGGGCAGCATAACCATCGACGAGGACCTGATGGATGCGGCCAATATGATTGAGGGCGAGAAAGTCTGCATCGCTGACAACAACAACGGTGAACGCTTCGAGACCTATATAATCAAGGGCGAAAGAGGCAGCGGCTGCATTTGTCTCAACGGTGCGGCTGCACGCAAAGTCCAAGTGGGTGACATAATTATAATTATGTCCTACGCCATGATGGACTTTGAGGAGGCGAAGTCTTTCAAGCCGTGGCTGGTATTCCCCGATTCGCGTACAAACAGACTGCCGGAGAAGCAGTAGCCAAGCCGGCTGTCCGCCGACGCCCATGTCGATTGATAATCAACCGCCCGGCCGTCATACTTGACGGCCGGGCGGTTTTATTCTGCAGAGCAATCTCATAGACCTTATATCTTTGTCTTTGACCAGTTGCCGCGCTTCAAGTATAAGAAGCAAAGTGTCATCAGCAGTCCCGAATACACGTGCTCGGCAAACCAACAGTAGGCGACATCGGCCTTGAGGTGCATGATTACTATCGTGATGAAAACCGTATAAACAGCCGTGGATGTGAATTCGAGCATGAATGCCCGGCGAGTATTCCCTGTGCCTGAAACCGACTGGAAAAGCACCAGTGCCGGCACTGTCAGCATGTAGGATGAGCAGAGTACCCATAATGAGTGTACGGCTCCCGTCTTAATGGTATCGATGTTGGTATAGATGCTTGCCGTCTCGACGGGGAAAAATGAGATGATTGCCACGACAGGGATTACCACGGCGTAGGTAATCACGATGTGCTTCCTGATGGTCGGCCACACTTGTCCGACATTGCCCGACCCGATGAGGTTGCTTACGATTGACGAGCAGGTGGATGCGAAGGCTGCGACTATCATGTAGGGAATCGAAGAAATGCTTCTCACGATGTTGGTGATTGCAAGCGAGTGTTCGCCAAGATGCTCGATGAAGATGAAAAACATGAACCAAATGGATATCGAGAAGAAGTTTTGTATCATGGTCCAAGTCGAAATTTTCAATATTCCCGTCAGTGTCTTGCGGCTGAACTGCGTGAGCTTGTCGAGTCCATAGCGCTTGCAGTCGGTGCGGCGTGCCGTGTAGATGATGAAGAATGTCGTCGATACAGCCTCTGCCAATGTCGATCCTATGGCTGCGCCGGCTATGCCGAGTGCAGGGCATCCGAAGTTGCCGAAGACGAGGATGTAGTTGAACACCACATTCGACAATACCATCAGGATTGAATTAAGAGTCAATGTCTTTGTCCTTGTGGTGCCTACATAGAAAGCCCTGAACACGGCCGATGTAAAGGCGAAGAATAATCCCAGCACACGCCAGTTGATGTAGCTCACTGCTTTGTCGCACACGGCTTGTGAGGTGACGACACCCTGCAGGATGTGTGGTGAGAAAACAAGTGAAAATGCGCACGCAATCGTCGCGAGCACCAGCAGAAAGCCTATGCTGTGATAGAATATGCCGCCTATTTCGTCCTGTCGGCCCTCACCGTTGCGGCGGGCTATGAGGATCTGCGCCCCGATGCTGAAGCCGAAGCCTATCATGAATATGATGAGATAGTAGACCCCGGCTATGGCCGAGGCACCGAGCTCGACTTCGCCGACACGGCCGAGGAAGGCAGTGTCGGTCATACCTATCAATTGTTCCATCAACAGGCTTATGAGTATGGGGTAGGCGATGTGCCATATACGCTTGTATGAATACTGTGTCGTGGCTTTTGCCGGTGTCATTGCCTCAGTCTTTGATGTCATGATTGCTATTTGATTGTGTTGGTCGGGACACATGAGCCGTCCTCCGGCAGGAATCCCTGCCGGAGGACGGCTTGTAGTCTTTGGACTTTTAGTTTTTTGTTACAGGTGAATAGGTCCTTGCAAATTGCTTGATCAGCAGTAATGTCGCGGCCGATGGTCCCGCTATGACTGCATTTGCATCAATCTTTGAACTGTTTGTCGTTTTACTCTTTGTGTATAAGTTTCCCATAGGCGTGGTTTTTGTGTCCTTTTATTTTAATAACGTGGGACACCATATCTTATTATGTCATCGCCTGTGGTTTTTCGTTCTTTTTTATGCAGTTAGAGTGATGTTGTTTTCTGCTGCCATCTTGCGCAGGTTGAGTATGGCATAACGCATCCTCCCGAGGGCCGTGTTGATGCTTGTCCCGGTCAGTTCGGCTATTTCTTTGAATGACAGGTCTCCGTAGAAACGCATCATGACAATCTCCCTTTGGTTTTGCGGCAAGCGTTCTACCATGCGTCTGAGGTCTTCGATGATTTGCATATTAATCATATCCGTCTCGATGTTGTCGTCGCACAGGTTGGCGTTGTTGAGCAGGTCATATTCGCTTCCTTCGCATGACACTGTGTTGTCGTTCTTCTCCGAGCGGAAGTGGTCGAATATCAGATTGTGTGCTATACGGGTCATCCAGTTGTAGAATTTGCCGTTGGCCGTGTATCTGCCGTTTTTTATTGTGACAATCGCCTTGATAAAAGTCTCTTGGAATATGTCTTCAGACATTTCCTGGTCTTTCACTATGAAGAAAATGTATGAAAACAACCGGTCTTTGTACCTGTCCAAAACTATGTCAAATGCCTTGTCATTGCCTTCCACATAGAGAGCGATGAGGTCATCGTCTCTCAACTTTCCGATGTTGGTCATTATCTCAATCGATGTTTGTTATACTGAGTAATGTTTTATCAATAGGCAATCTTTTGTTTTGGTTGGTAATTAATGTTTGATGGTTGCAAAATAAATGTATTAGTTAATAAGTTCAAAACTTTTGGCTCGAAAAGTTGTGTGCGAAGCCTCGGGTTGTCCTGCTGCGGGGTCTGATGCTGCGTGTGATGGCATACGACCCAAGCTATGATAGGGTCGTATGCCACAGCCCACGGCATCTGATGCTATCGTGATAGGGTCGTATGCCGTCACAAGACAGGGGCGGCCTATCCCGGTCGATGGATTGCGGTCGCCCCTGCAATGGGGTGGATGCCTCAGAGGAGGTTGCTTGCCAGCTCGCTCAACTCGCTGCGTTCGCCCTTGACGAGATTGGTGTGGGCGAAGAGCCGTTGCCCCTTCATCCGGTCGATCATATAGACAAGGCCGTTTGAATAGGCGTCCAGGTATGGTTGGTCTATCTGCTGGATGTCTCCGGTGAAGACCATCTTGGTGCCTTCACCGGCACGTGTGACGATGGTCTTTATTTCATTGGGGGTGAGGTTTTGTGCTTCGTCGATGATGCAGTAGGTCTCAGACAGACTCCTTCCCCGGATGAATGCGAGAGCCTCGATGACAAGTTGGCCGCCGGCCTGCATCTCGTCGATGTGTTTCAACTCTGTGGCCGATGGCGAGAATTGGTTGCGGATGACGGTCAGGTTGTCAAAGAGCGGCTGCATGTATGGCGCTACTTTTTCCTTGGCATCTCCCGGCAGGAAGCCTATGTCCTTGTTGGACATGGCGACGACTGGTCTTGCCAGCAGGATTTGTTTGTATGAAGCTGACTGGCTCAGGGCGGCGGCCAGTGCGAGCAGTGTCTTGCCGGTGCCGGCTTTGCCTGTGAGTGCTACGAGCTTGATGTCTGGGTCGTTGAGCAGGGCGAGGGCAAAGGCTTGCTCGGTGTTGCGTGGGGTGATGCCGAAGCATGTCTTCTTTGAGACTTTTTCGAGTGCTCCGCTGAATGGGTTGTATCGGCAGATGACACTGTTGCGGTCGCTCTTGAGGATAAAACATTCGTTGGCCACGGGTGTGTCGTGCAGTACTTGTGATGCTTCCACTCCCTGCCGTGAGGAGTATATCTCGTCGATCATGGCGGGGTCAATGTCCTCGATTGTACGGCTGCCGTCCTCGCAGATGTCGAGATTATTGACTTTGTCTGTGAAATAGTCTTGTGTCTCAAATCCGAGTGAGCGTGCTTTGAGGCGGAGGTTTATGTCTTTCGTCACAAGTATTGTCGGCATGCCGGGATGTTTGCGGCTGACGACATCTACGGCGGCCAATATCTCGTGGTCGGGTTTCCGGACGGGGTAATGCTTGAAGACGACGTTGTCTGGCTCGGCATTCTGGACGACGAACAGGCGGCCGAGGCCGTTGCCGAGTGGCACTCCGACTGAGAATAGCGATTTGTCGCTCAGCCGGTCAAGCTCGCGGACAAACTCGCGTGCATTGAAGTTGAGCTGTTCGTTTCCCTTTTTGAACTTGTCCAATTCTTCGAATACGACAATAGGCAGGTAGATGTCATTCTCTTGGAAGTTTTTCAGACAGTCAGAGTCATGGAGTATGACATTCGTGTCTAAAATGAAATTTTTCTTGGCTCCCATAATATTTTGTTTTTAAAGTTATGCCATGTCGAATGGCTCACACCAAATGTAAATAAAATCCCCGTAGGAGTGTGTTGCGATATCTGATGATTTAGGCAAAAATTGATTAACTTGACAATATTTAGCCTTGACTTGGCTATTAAATTGTAATTTTGAGGCCGACAATTGCATTTTAACGTTTAATATAGAGAGATGGAAGTTTCTACCACGCAGACACTGAGGGATTCATCCTTCGTGAGATGGACGGCACTGCTGCTATTGGCATGTGCCATGTTTTGTTCTTATGTCTTCATGGACATATTGTCGCCAATCAAAGATTTGATGCAGTCTACCCGCGGGTGGGATTCGACGGCATTCGGGACTATGCAGGGCTCGGAGACGTTTTTGAACGTATTTGTTTTCTTTTTGATTTTTGCCGGCATCATCCTCGACAAGATGGGAGTGCGCTTCACGGCAGTACTCTCGGGTGCCGTGATGCTCGTCGGGGCCACTATCAACTGGTATGCCGTGACCGAGGCATTCCAGTCAAGTGGCCTTGCTGAGTGGTTTACGACCCATCTCAACTATATCCCCGGCTTCGATGAGCTTGGCATTTCGCCTTTCTACGAAGGGATGCCGGCCTCGGCCAAGTTTGCAGCCATCGGCTTCATGATATTCGGCTGCGGTGTGGAAATGGCGGGCATTACCGTTTCGCGCGGCATCGTCAAGTGGTTTAAGGGACGTGAGATGGCATTGGCTATGGGGTCTGAGATGGCACTGGCAAGACTCGGCGTGGCGACATGCATGATTTTCTCGCCTGTCTTTGCGAAAATGGGCGGCGACATCGATGTGTCGCGCTCGGTGGCTTTCGGTGTAGTGCTGCTGATGATTGCTTTCATAATGTTTGTCGTCTACTTTTTTATGGACAGGAAGCTCGACCGGCAGACAGGTGAGGCTGAGGAAAAGGATGACCCATTTAAAGTAAGTGATATCGGCAAGATATTGACAAGCAGCGGATTCTGGTTGGTGGCACTGCTTTGTGTGCTCTATTACTCGGCAATCTTCCCATTCCAGAAATATGCCGTCAATATGTTGCAGTGCAATCTGACGTTCACAGAGGTCGATCCCAATTCTTTTTGGGGCGG
>DWUP01000055.1 GCA_020012075.1 Candidatus Avibacteroides avistercoris | reverse complement strand
CACATCGTGTGTGCGGGGGATGGCTCACTTGCTCTGTCGTGCGATGGCGGTGCGCCGGGCGGCGTGTCACTCGAAGCGGGCGGCGATTGCGTCGGCCGTCTCTTGCATCACCTCTGCCGGCAGTGTCATTTTGCCTGCGGCGAATGAGATGTCGCTCTCCCTGTTCATCGGCACGAGGTGTATGTGTGCGTGCGGCACCTCAAGGCCTATGACGGCCACTCCCACTTTCTTGCATGGGATGGCTTTCTTTATTGCTTGGGCGACGTGCTTTGCGAAGACCATCATCTCGCCGAGGTCGGCGTCGTCGATGTCGAAGATGTAGTCGGTCTCCTGCTTTGGCACGACGAGGGTGTGCCCCCTTTGCAGCGGGTTGATGTCGAGGAATGCGTAGAACTTGTCGTTCTCGGCGACTTTGTAGCCCGGTATTTCACCGGCTATGATTTTGCTGAAAATCGATGCCATGGTATGTGGTGTTTTTGTGTCCTGTCTTTGTCCGGCGTGTGTCAGAACGAGATATTGACTATCTCAAGTGTTATGTAGCCTTGCGGCACTTTGATTTCGGCCACGTCGCCTACTTTCTTGCCGAGCAGACCTTGTGCTATGGGCGTATTGACCGAGATTTTCCCCTCCTTGAGGTTTGCCTCGCTCTCGCTGACTATGGTGTAGGTCATTTTTGCTCCGTTTTTCGTGTTTTTGAGCTCTACTTTGCTCAGGATCTGCACGGTGTCTGTCGAGAGTTTAGACTCGTCGATTATCTTGGCTGCGGCTATCACTTCCTTGAGTTGGGCTATTTTCATTTCGAGCATCCCCTGTGCTTCTTTGGCTGCGTCATACTCGGCATTCTCCGACAGGTCGCCTTTGTCGCGCGCTTCGGCTATTTGGCGTGAGATTTCCGGGCGTTGGACAGTCTCCATGTGTTTGAGCTCTTCGAGCAGTTTCTTATAACCTTCTTCTGACATGTAAGCCATAGTAAGTCCTCCTCTATCTGTCTTGTTTTATTAAATGTTAGATTTATGATGTCGTGAAAAAAAAGAATTCCAGTCGTTTGATGGACTGGAACCCCTTATTCCAATTGTTGTTGCAAAGGTAGAGATTTGTTTTGCATTGGCAAGCCATTGCATGTTTTTTTATCAATGTTTTAGTCTTCTTGCCTGCCTTGTCTCACGGCATGAGCCGCCGCAATGCTTTTGTCACTTCGTCGGTGTCGGTGTAGAGCCGTTGCAGGTCTCCTTTGCTGTCGATGATGTACATCGACGGGATGGATTTGATGTTGTAAGTCTCTATCAGCGGTGAGTAGACCCCGTCGGGATCCCAGACGCAGACCCACGGGAGATTGTCGGTAGCCTGCCGCCAGTAGTGTTCGTCGGCGTCGAGTGACACTTGGTAGATGACCAGTCCCCTGCTGCCGAATGTGTCGTAGATCTCACGCAGTGCGAGGTTGTGTCCCACCGATGTGGGCGATTGCTGCACTGTGAAGTCCAGCAGGATGGTCTTGCCCACATAATTGCCGAGGCTGACACGGCTGCCGTCGGCATCATTGAGGGTGATGTCTATGAATCCTACTTCCTTGACCTTATCTTCGGGCACATAGAATGTCCGCCCCTCGGTGGCCCGAGTGTTGCGCATCCCGCGCAATGTCAAGTTGGTCAGATGCTTGGTGCGGTCGGAGTGCGGGTACAGACGTTCCATGCTCGTGGCCACCGCGGCAAAGCACTTGATGTCTTCCCGATTGTTGTAGGGGTCGAAGACGAGGAAGTCATTGATGCGCATGAACAGGGCGAAGTAGGAAAACAGTCTGTCGGGGGAGGCAAAGATATAGTTTACCTTGACGTCGTCCTTGAAGCGTGCGAGCATCGCGGCCACCGAGTCGTTGAAGACGCGCACCTCCATCCGTTTGTCGATGGTCTGCCTCATGAGGCCGTCGATGGATGCCTGCAGGGCATTTTGTTTGAGCGCGACTTCTTTTATCTTGTCATTATCCCCGCTTGGGGTGATTGAATAGTCTTTATCCAGCGTGGGGAAGTCGCCTTTGATTTCTACCGTCTCGGTGGAATCGACCACGAAGTTTACATATTTCATGCCGATGCGCAGGCGGAAAAACTCGGGGTCGGCATAGCGGCCTATGGTGAATGAGAAGTGTCCGCCCTCATCCAGTGTGGTCGAGTCAAGTGGCTCGTTGGCCGACACCCCTACGTGGTCTATGTAGAGGGTCATCCCTCCGGCATCGGTTATTGAGCCTTTGACTTTGAAGTGCGGGGTGCTGTTGCAAGCCATGAGCAGTGCTGCCAGCAGTGGCAGGAATATGTTGGTCTTCTTCATTATGCTTCCCTTTGACGTGTCTTGTTGCGCAAAAATAGTAAATCCGGCCCAACGCCCGGGGCATCAGTTGCCGAAATTACTCATATTCAATAAAAAATATCATAAATGACTGCCTATGAATAAATATAGTCGTATATTTGTACGAATTTTATGAAGTGAAATAAGATAAAACGAATTTTATGATTAATCCAATTGTCAAGACCATCGAGCTCCCTGACGGCAGGGTAATCACGCTCGAAACGGGGAAATTGGCAAAACAGGCAGATGGAGCCGTGATGTTGCGCTTGGGCAACACGATGCTGCTTGCCACTGTCTGCGCTGCGAAAGACGCTGTTCCCGGCACCGACTTCATGCCTTTGCAGGTAGAGTATAAAGAGAAATATTCGGCATTCGGGCGTTTCCCGGGCGGTTTCACCAAACGTGAGGGCCGTGCATCCGACCACGAAATACTCACTTGTCGCCTTGTAGACCGTGCTTTGAGACCACTGTTCCCCTCGGACTTCCATGCCGAAGTGTATGTCAATATCATCCTTTTCTCTGCCGACGGCGTTGATATCCCCGACGCGCTGGCGGGGCTTGCGGCATCGGCAGCGTTGGCTGTGAGCGACATACCGTTTGAAGGCCCGATTTCGGAAGTGCGTGTCGCCCGTGTCGATGGACAGTATGTCATCGACCCGACGTTCGAACAGCTCGAAAGGGCGGACATGGATATCATGGTAGGCGCCACCTACGACAATATCATGATGGTCGAGGGCGAGATGAAAGAGGTCTCAGAGGCCGAATTGCTCGAAGCAATGAAGGCTGCCCACGAAGCTATCAAGCCGATGTGTAAGGCACAGATGGAGCTGATGGAGGAAGTCGGCACGACCACCAAGCGTGCATATTGCCATGAGGAGAATGATGATGAGCTCCGTCAGGCAGTGCATGACGCATGTTATGCAAAGGCATACGCCGTGGCACAGTCGGGCAATGCCGACAAGCTCAAGCGTGGAGAGGCTTTCGAAGCAATCTGCGAGGAGTTCAAGTCGCAATTCACCGAGGAGGAACTCGAGACAAAAGCCCCGCTCATCGACCGTTACTACCACGATGTAGAGAAGGAAGCGATGCGCCGTTGCATCCTCGATGAGGGCAAACGCCTTGATGGCCGCAAGACCACCGAGATACGCCCCATCTGGTGCGAAGTGGGATACCTCCCTTGGCCGCACGGTTCGGCTATCTTCACACGTGGCGAGACACAGGCACTTGCCACCGTCACCCTCGGGACAAAGCTCGACGAGAAAATCATCGACGATGTGCTCGACCAGTCCAAGCAGAGATTTTTGCTCCACTATAACTTCCCGCCGTTCTCCACGGGCGAAGCAAAGGCCCAGAGGGGTGTAGGCCGCCGTGAGATAGGCCACGGGCATCTCGCATGGCGTGCGTTGAAGCCGATGATACCGTCAGACTATCCCTACGCCATCCGCGTGGTGTCAGACATCCTTGAATCAAACGGTTCGTCGTCGATGGCGACTGTCTGTGCGGGTACGCTCTCACTCATGGATGCCGGTGTCAAGATCAAGAAGCCCGTCTCGGGCATTGCAATGGGATTGATAAAGAATCCCGGCGAAGACAAATACGCCATCCTCTCGGACATCCTCGGCGACGAAGACCATCTGGGTGATATGGACTTCAAGGTCACAGGCACACGTGACGGCATCACGGCCACCCAAATGGACATAAAGGTCGATGGCCTCTCGTTTGACATACTTGAGAAAGCCCTCAACCAAGCCAAGGAAGGACGATTGTATATCCTCGACAAGCTCATCGAGGCAATACCCGAGCCGCGTCCCGACCTCAAGCCGCACGCTCCGCGCCTCGTGACATTCGACATACCGAAAGACATGATCGGTGCTGTCATCGGTCCCGGCGGAAAAATCATCCAAGGCATACAGGAGGAGAGCGGTGCCATCGTCACGATTGATGAGGCCGACGGCGTAGGACATGTCGAGGTCGCTGCAAGCAACAAGGAGGCTATCGACAAGGCCATGGCACGCATCAAGGCGATAACGGCAGTGCCCGAGGTCGGCGAGACCTATGAAGGCGTCATACAGTCGGTGATGCCCTACGGTTTGTTCGTCGAGTTCATACCCGGCAAGGACGGCCTTTTGCACATATCCGAGATAGACTGGAAGCGGTATGAGACTATCGAAGAGACCGGATTGCAGGAGGGTGACAAGATTTCTGTCAAACTGATGGACATCGACCCCAAGACCGGCAAGTTCCGCTTGTCGCACCGTGCCCTCTTGCCCAAGCCCGAAGGATATGTGGACAATGAGCGTCCCGAGCGCAAGCCACGTGGCGAGCGCAAGGAGCGTCAGCCCAAGAGAGGCAGAGAGAAGCGTGACTGAACACGGGTCACCTGTCCCTAAACATAGGAATCATTCCGCTGCGTGCCGCTAAGGTGCGCAGCGGAATTTTTTTCGCGCCGTCCCGCCGGGATTGCGGATGGTGGATGTCACCGTGAGCGCCGTTGCTGCCGCAGCAGCCCGGTGAGCCAGCCTGTTGGCGGCGGATGTCACAGCCGCCGGCATTCCACCGTCGCGACCGTGCAGATGATGGACAAATGCGGTGCTTGCAAGGCTTCGGCTCATGAGTTTCACTATTTTTCATGACAGGATATCTATTTATTTTTCTTAACATTGCAAGTGACCAACGTTTTCATTATGACCGGAGCCGCAATTCACGCCGTCATGGCGTCAGCATGTCTCGTCGCCATCCATCTCCTGCTGTCATGCAGCGATGGCGGGCGGGGCGGGTTCTGCCCCGGCACACCGGTCAGTGAGGGCGACATCGCCTTGCGCAGGGGCCGTGGCCTGGCAAGCCGGGTGGTCATCGGTGCGGACCCGATGGGGAAATATTCGCACATAGGCATCGTCGCCCGTGCGGGCGACGGCATGGTAGTCGTGCACTCGGTCCCCGGTGAGAGCGATGACGGAGGTCCCGACAGGGTGAAGGCCGAGCCGCTGCAATCATTCTTTTCGCCCGGAAGGGCGGCCGCCGGAGCATTGATGCACTTCCGTGGCGACACGGCCGTGGCCGGCAGGGCGTCGCGCATCGCATTGGAGCTGGCCCGGCGCGGGGTGCTGTTTGACCACGACTATGACCTCGGCGACACGTCACGCCTCTATTGCACCGAGATGGTGGTTTTCGCCTATTCGAAGTGCGGCGTGGACATCACCGGCGGGCGCAGGACAGCGCTGTCGATACCCGGCTTTGCGGGCGACTACATCTTCCCGTCGGACATCTGTGAGAGTACACTGTTTGAAGTGACATATAAATTCAATTAACAACCATCAAAACCAAACGATTATGACAAAGAGAGTGTTTTTTGCGATGTGGTGTGCCATGATGCTCATCGTCGCTGCGTGTTCGTCGCCAAGTACGCCCGGAGAAGCTGCCAAGACCTATGTAGAGGAGCTCTACAACGGTAATCCCGAGGATGTGTTTGATAACGTGGCTTGGGGTGAAAACGCCTCGGCCGAGGAAATCGAGCAGACCAAGGAGATGCTCGTCCAGATGTGGAACGAAAAGGGCAAGCCACAGATTGAGGCCAAAGGCGGCCTCAAGAGCGTGGAGGTCATCTCTGAAGACATTGCCGAGGATGGCAACAGCGCGGTGGTCAAGATGAAAATCACTTATGGCAACGGCGAGACCGAGGAGGATGACCAGCAGATGAAGCTCGTCGATGGCAAGTGGCTGATGTCGATAGACAAGTGAACTGACGGCACCGCTGCCGGCATTGCCCTCAGGGTAGTATGCTGATGGCAATGGCATACGATGATTCCGCCGATGGCATACAATGTTTCCGCCCGTGGCATACGATGATTTTGCCCGTGGGGTCTGATGCCGTCGCGCCTTGCGCCGGATGTCAGTTCCGGTGACAAAAAGTCCCGCCTGCTGCACGCTTAGGGCAGCAGGCGGGACTGTCTTATCCCCGAGGGCGGTTTACTCCTGCCCGTCGGCTTCGGATGCGGGCTTCAGCCAGCGGTCAAGCCACTCGAAGAACGTGCGCTGCCACAGTATGCCGTTCTGCGGTTGCAGCACCCAGTGGTTTTCGTCAGGATAGATGAGCAGTTCGGCCGGCACTCCGCGCATGATGGCTGCGTCGAAAGCCGCCATTGCCTGATTGGCCAGTATGCGGAAGTCCCGTTCGCCGTGGATGCAGAGTATCGGGGTGTCCCATTTGTCCACGAACTTGTGTGGCGAATTGGCGAATGTCCTCATCGCCGTGGCGTTGTCACGCTCCCAGTAGGCACCGCCCATGTCCCAGTTGGCAAACCACTTCTCCTCGGTCTCGAGGTACTGCATCTCGATGTTGAATATGCCGTCGTGGGCGATGAATGCCTTGAAACGCCCGTCGTGATGCCCTGCAAGCCAATAGACCGAGAAGCCTCCGAAGCTCGCCCCCACGCACCCGAGGCGGTCGGCATCGACGAAACTCTCCTTGGCCATCGTGTCTATGGCCGTCATGTAGTCGCGCATGCACTGCCCGCCATAGTCGCCGCTGATCTCTTCGTTCCACTCCGTGCCGAAGCCCGGCATACCGCGCCGGCACGGGGCCACGATGACATAGCCGTGGGCTGCCATGATCTGGAAGTTCCACCGGTAGCTCCAGAACTGGCTGAGCGGTGTCTGCGGTCCTCCCTCGCAATAGAGCAGCGTGGGATACTTCTTCTGCGGGTCAAATTCGGGCGGATAAATGACCCACACGAGCATGTCCTTGCCGTCGGTGGTCTTCATCCACCGCTCCTCGACACGCCCCATGTCTATCTGGTCGAGGATATGCTTGTTCTCCGTCGTCAGTTGGGTGGCGGTGCCGTCGGCGGCCACCGAGAATATCTCGTCGGGGCTGCTCATCGAGTGCCTCTTGGCTATGAGGCGGTCGCCTGCGAAGTCTATCGACGCATAGTCGCACATGCCGCTGGTGAGCCGTCGCAGTCCCGGCTCGGCGGCGTTGGCTATGCTGTAGATGTGGGATTCCCCGTGCCATACGCCGAGGAAGTACAGCCCGCTGCCGTCGGGCATCCAGCGGAAAGCATCGACATTGGATTCAAATTCCCTGCTGGCGAATGTCTTCTTGCCCGTCGTGAGGTCCATCACCATGAGGCGGTTGAGGTCGGCTTCGTAGCCGTCACGCTCCATGCTTTGCCAAGCGATGTAGCGTCCGTCGGGGGAGTATTGGGGGTTGGTGTCATATCCCCCGTTGCCTTCGGTCAGATTGACCGTCTCCTTGCTTGCGAGGTCATAGACATAGATGTCAGAATTGGTCGAGACGGCATAGGCGAGTCCCGTCTTCTTGCGGCAGGTGTAGGCCACCTTGTCAGACGACGGCGACCATGCGAGCTGCTCCATCCCGCCGAACGGCTTCATAGGACTCTCGTAGGGTTGTCCCTCGAGGATGTCTGTCACATTGGACAAC
>DWUP01000054.1 GCA_020012075.1 Candidatus Avibacteroides avistercoris | reverse complement strand
TCGTCGGCAGCGTCAGATGTGTATAAGAGACAGGTATAACCAAGAATACAAAATGTGTGATAATGTATGTTCTCCCATATTCCTTATAGATACGCCACCCACGGGGTAGCAGGATTGCCGCCACGAGCGCGATTACCGCACAGTTGGCAGCTACGGCCACGCTCCAGCCACCGGTTTCGTTGCCCGCAGGTGTCTTGCACCAGTGTCACGAAGAATGCCCATAGCAGGAAGAGGTCAGCACTCAATATTGCCATTGCATAGTAGAGCAGACGTTGCCCGTAGTAACGCGGCCTCCCGTCGGTCGCGGGTCTGGTGGTCTTGGTCTGATGGTTCATAATATAAATTGTTTACTACGGGTGTCTTGTCGTCTCTTGTGCTTTTCGCGTGCTGCAAACTACGCGTCTGACGGCGGCAGTACTGGTTATTTGTATAAGGTCTGTGCAATATTAGTCACTTGCGCGACAATCTCAAAACGTTTCAAAATAATAAAATTCTGTATTAATATCCACTATTATCTGTCGATAATAGTGAGGCTGCGGGCGTGGCCTGTGTCCTGCCCGTCCGGGGGGCGGCGTGGCGTGCTGCCGCCGGCAGATGGCGGCGCGGTGGCATCTGACGGTGCCGGCTGTGGCATACGACCCTGTCGCTGTGGCATACAATGCCACGGGGCGTGGGGTGCAATGCTATCGCCCGTAGGGTCGTATGCCATCGGTGACGGGGTGGGGTGGTGTGGCGGGCGCGTGCTATGCCCCGCTGATGCCGCCTGATGGAGCGGCGACGGCATAGAAAGCCCCGGCGGGTGACGTCGTGCGCCGTCCGCCGGGGCAACGGGTGTCTCGGCCCGTGGGGTCAGAAGAATTTGGTCTCCTCGCCCGTGATTTCCGACAGCAGGAGGTTGGCCAGACGGCTCGTGCCGAGGCGGAACAGCCCGGGGGTCAGCCATTCTGCGCCGAGTGTCTCCTTGACGATGGTGTAGTAGGCGACGGCATCGGCCACGGTGTTGATGCCTCCGGCGGGCTTGAAGCCGACCCTGCGCCCCGTGCGGGCGTGATATTCCTTGATGGCACGGCACATCACCAGTGCGGCCTCGGGTGTGGCGGCGGGGGTGAGCTTGCCCGTCGATGTCTTGATGAAGTCTGCGCCCGAGTACATGGCGAGGATGGAGGCTTTCATCACGTTGGCCATCGAGCCGAGTGCGCCCGTCTCGAGGATGACCTTGAGGTGGCGGTCGCCGCATGTGCTCTTGAGTTCCTCGATTTCGTCGCACATAGTCTCATAGTCGCCCGCGAGAAACTCGCCCACAGATATGACGATGTCGATTTCGTCCGCCCCGTCGTGCAGCGCGAGGGCGGTCTCGGCTACCTTGACCTCGGTGAATGTCTGCGACGATGGGAAGCCTCCGGCGACGCAGGCCAGCCTGACATCCTCGACTTCGCAGGTGTCATGCACCACTCCGGCCATATTGGGCCAGACGCAGATGGCGGCCACCGAGGACAGGTCGGGGTAGGTCGCGGCGAAGGCATTGACCCTCTCGGTGAATCGCATCACACTCTCGGCGCTGTCAGTCGTCTTGAGAGTGGTGAGGTCGATGCAGCTGAAGAGGAATTTCTTGACCTCCTGTGTGTCGTTTTCTGCTTGCTTGGCGGCCAGCAGGTCGGTCACTTCGGCGTGGATGTCTGCATCGTCTATGTCGGTGTCATAGAGGGCGAGGGCTTCGTCATACTTGCTGATTTCTTCGGCACGGTTATGTCTGTGTTCCATATTAAAGTTGTTTTAGTTTGTCATTGTTGATATGTCGGGTTTTGTCTCTCTGTGTCTTTTTTGCAAAGCTGTCTTCGAGAGCCTTGGTCAGGTCCACGCCGGTCTGGTTGGCGAGGCAGATGAGCACCCAGAGGATGTCTGCCATCTCTTCGGCAGGGTCTTGGTTTTCGCCGGGTTTGAATGATTGCTCCCCGTAGCGGCGTGCCATGATGCGTGCCAGTTCGCCCACCTCCTCGGTCAGTATGGCCATGTTGGTCAATTCGTTGAAGTAGCGCACCCCGTAGGTCTTTATCCACTCGTCCACACGCTGCTGGGCTTGGCGGATGGTCATTGATGTGTCGTCCATTGTCATTCGCGGTTTTTGGTGTCGATGATGATTGTCACGGGGCCGTCATTGACCAGACTGCACTGCATGTCTGCGCCGAAGACGCCTGTCGCAACGTCGTGGCCGGTCTCGCGGCCGAGAGCGCGGCAGAATGTCTCGTAGAGCGGCTGTGACACCTCGGGGCGTGCTGCGCGGATGTAGGAGGGGCGGTTGCCCTTGCGGGTGGATGCCATGAGCGTAAACTGGCTGACCACGAGGATTTCGCCCCCGATGTCGGTGACCGAGCGGTTCATCACTCCGTCGGCATCGTCGAATATGCGGAGGTTTGCCACCTTTTTGACAAGCCAGTCGATGTCGGTGTCATCGTCTTCGTCGCAGATGCCGATGAGGATCATCATGCCTTGTCCGATGGACGAATGCAGTTTGCCGCCGATGGTGACACCGGCGCTGAGGACACGTTGTATGACTGCTTTCATTTGCTGCGTTGTTTTTTTCTGACACAAATATAGGTGTTTAAGCCTCTTCGCTGAAATGGGCGGTGAGCAATTTGGCTTTGGCAGGGCCTATGAGTTCTGATATTTCGTCGTAGGATGCTGATTTAATGCGTTTTACGCTTTTAAATTTCTTGATGAGCGCATCTTTTGTCATGGGGCCTATGCCCTTGATGTCGTCGAGCTCTGAGTGTACCTGCGCCTTGCTGCGCCTGTCCTTGTGGAATGTGATGGCAAACCTGTGTACCTCGTCCTGCAGGCGTGTCAGCATCTTGAACAGCTCGCTGTCGTGCTTGAGTCCTATCACTGCCTGCGGGAAGCCGTAGAGCAGCTCAGACGTGCGGTGCTTGCCATCCTTGGCAAGTCCGGCGATGGGGATGTCGAGGTGCAGCGTGTCCTGCGTGATCTGGCGGATTGCCTCCATCTGTCCTTTGCCGCCGTCGGCCACGATAAGGTCGGGCAGGGGAGTCTGCTCTTCGACCATCCGGCTGTAACGGCGGTAGACGACTTCGCGCATCGAGGCATAGTCGTCCTGTCCGCTGACGGTCTTGATGGTGTACTTGCGGTAGTCTTTCTTTGACGGCTTGCCGCCCTTGAAGACTACACATGCGGCCACAGCCTCTGTGCCTTGTATGCTGGAGTTGTCGAAACACTCGATGTGCATCGGTGTCTTGTCGAGGCGGAGCATATCTTGCAGCTCTTTGAGCACACGGATGTACCTCTGCTGCGGATTGAGCTTATCTGACTGCTTGAGACGATCGACCTTGTATTGGCGGACATTCATCAATGACAGGTCGAGGAGCTTTTTCCGCTCGCCCTTTTGCGGTATGGTGAATGTCACTCCGCTCAGCTCCATGCCCGGGTCAAACGGCACTATTATCTCGCGGGCGGTGCTCTTGTAGCGCTCGCGCATCTCGATGATGCCCAGTGCGAGCAACTCTTCGGGCGTCTCGTCGAGGCGTTTCTTGTATTCGAAGGTGAATGCTTGGTTGATGCATCCGTCGGTGATGTGCAGATAGTTGATGTATGCTTCCTTTTCGGTCGCACTCTCATCGATGCTGAATACGTCGATGCCGGTCAGCAGGCTGCTCACGACCTCGGATTTAGCGCGGTAGTTGTCGATGAGAGCTATCTTGTCCTTGATTTCCTGTGCTTCCTCAAATTCCAGCCGGGCGGCACATTCCTCCATCCTCTTGCCGAGCCGCCGCTTGATGTCCTGAGTGTTGCCCTTGAGTATTTGCTTTACATCGTCGATATTGGCCGCATATTCGTCGTGGCTCATCAGTCCCTCGCACGGGCCTTTGCAGTTTTTGATGTGGTATTCGAGGCAGACTTTGAACTTGCCGGCCCGTATGTTTTCCTCCGTCAGGTTGAGGCGGCAGGTGCGGATGGGATATATCCTCTTGATGAGAGCAAGGAGTGCATACATCGCGGGCAAGTGGCTGTAAGGGCCGTAGTAGGTCCCTCCGCGGCGGTTGATGTGACGTGTCTTGAAGATGCGCGGGAAGTATTCGTTGGTGACGCATATTGACGGATAGGTCTTGTCATCTTTTAGCAGCACGTTGTAGCGTGGCTTGTAGCGTTTGATAAGGTTGTTTTCGAGCAGAAGAGCGTCTTCTTCTGTCTTCACCACGATATATCTGATGTCGCGGATCTTGGTGGTCAGGATGGCTGTCTTGAGTGATTTGACGTCTTTGCGGAAGTAGGACGACACGCGCCGTTTGAGGTTCTTGGCTTTCCCTACGTAGATGACCGTGCCCTCGTCGTTGAGATACTGATAGCATCCCGGCGTCTCGGGCAGGTTGCTTATGATGCCCTTGAGATAATCTTCCAGCGGTAGTTTGCTGTCGTCTGACATCTTTCGGGGTGGGGTTACATTTGCAGTATGGAGTCAATCTTCGTCCCGGGCTCAAACACTTTGCGCCCGTCGAGTCCGGCCAGCTCGACAATGAAGCTCACATAGATGTCCCGCGGACTGAATGTCTTGACCAAGTCATAGGCGGCACGCATGGTGCCCCCGGTGGCAAGCAGGTCATCGTGGATCAAGACGATGTCTTCGGGAGAGATGGCATCCCTGTGTATCTGGATGGTGTCCTTGCCATATTCTTTGTCATAGCTTATCTGGATGGTGTCGGCGGGGAGTTTGCCGGGCTTGCGTATTGGGACAAAGCCGGCGCCGATGCGGGTGGCGAGGATGGGACCCATTATGAATCCGCGAGACTCTATGCCTACCACCTTTGTTATCCCTTTGTCGCGATATGTTTCGTAGAGTATGTCCGACAGTTCCCTAAGCAGGTCCGGCTGTTTCAGCAGGGTCGTGAGGTCTTTGAATTGTATGCCGGGGGTCGGGAAGTCAGGTATGTTTCTCACGGCGTCTTTTAGTCTTTCTTTGCTCATATCCAGTCTTTTGTCTTTATATCCTTAAATCTTTTGTTTCACGTGGAACATTGTATGCTATTTGTCCGTATGCTCGTGTCTCAACGTCCGC
>DWUP01000053.1 GCA_020012075.1 Candidatus Avibacteroides avistercoris | reverse complement strand
AATTGCCCGACACCGAGAACGTGAGACGGTCGGGCGAGGCAAAGCCACCCGTCGTCTCGGTCTGATATGTGGTGTAGTCGTCGAGGTTGTCCAGATAGTTGGACAAATCACTCGACCGGTAGAATGTCCTGAACAATTCGCTGCTGCGGTGCTGCGACCCGTAGCCTGGCAACGTGTCAAGCGGCGCAGTGTCCTGCCCCTGAGCCGCGAGGCATGACAGTATCAAAGTCTGGATAAGCAGAATTCTCTTCATCAGTCCAATGTCATTTCTTGAAGTCTTTTAGCAGAAACGAGGGTGACAGCCTGAAATAGACGGCTGCGGCGATGCTCATCGCTCCCGACGACTGGTCACGTGAGCCGTCGGCCTCGATCTTGTGGCAGTCATGGAGGTAATATGCCTTGAGGTTTGCTCCCCATGAATAGCATTTCCCAAAGGCTTGGAAATATTCGAGATTGAATGTCGTCACTTGCGGGTCGTCGAATCTCTGCCCGTCGTATGGCACGCTGATGCTCCCGAAGTGCGGATTGCCCATCAGCGTGATGAAATTGTGTCCCACCCAGTGCCCGAGCCCGAGTTTGAAGCGCCATATCTCGGCTTCGGCAAGTGCGTAGGCCGCTGCTCCACGCTTGAACGGGAAGAGGTCGCCCTTGCTTTCGCCGGAATAAAATCCGTTGAGGCTCAGGCTCACTCTCCTGACCGTCTTGTGGCGCAGGTTGAAGTCTATTTGTCCTCCCACCGACACATTCATCCACGTCTGTACGCGGTCGGCGGAGATGGTGTCTATCTCTCCGCCCCGGTGCATGTAGATCAGGCTGACCGGGAAGAAGGCATGGACCCTCGACCCCTCGTCATTGACCTTGGCACGGGCTGACACTCCGAAGGTGAAGGCTTCTTGGTGATTGTCGTTGCGGAAGATGAAACTCTCCCAATTGACCCATGCGTCGAGGTCGAAGTGCCGTGTGGCCGTCAGTAGCTGTATGCCTGCTTCGGGACGGCCGGTCATCATATTCTCTTCGTCATAGAGTGGTTCGGGCAGCCGGTGCGCCACTCCTCCATAGATGTTGCCTATCACGAGGTCTACTGCGGGCGACAGTTTGGCGTGCACCCTCAGGAACGGGGTCATATTGACCCTGTGCTTTTCGCCCGTAGGCATGTATCTCAGCGGGTCTTTGAAATAGACTTCGTGGTAGGATGT
The DNA here is from genome assembly GCA_020012075.1 of Candidatus Avibacteroides avistercoris. GTDB lineage: Bacteria > Bacteroidota > Bacteroidia > Bacteroidales > Bacteroidaceae > Avibacteroides > Avibacteroides avistercoris. Next base: position 18,793 of record DWUP01000053.1, on the reverse strand, counting down.
CGCGCCCCAATAGGCCGTCATGTTGAATCCGGCTTCTACTTTCAGCCTGTCGAGCGGCTGCCATGACAATGTGGGACGCAGCATGAATCCCGGCAGTGTGTATCCGTCGGTGCGTCCTCCGGCATATTCGTTGTCACGCAAGAAGTCGAGGTTCTCGACATCGAGACGCAGTTCGCCCTGCCCGTCCGGGGCCAGCGTGCGGTCTTCGTCAAAAATACATTCAATCATTTGGGCTGTTGCATCAGATGCCAACAGCAGAAACATTGCAAGCTGCAACAGTTTGGGTAAGATGCTTTTCATGCCGACATCAGTCAATTTCCTTGGTAAGTCCTTGTGCGGGTTTTCTTTTTCCTGACCTCTGGTTTCTGTTTGGTTATATCGAGCGGCTTTTGTTTATCGGCCGGGATGGCGTGCAAGTCCCAGTCCTGTTCGATGGTCCACATTGCTTTGAGGTCGATGATTGCATTATAGTAGAACACCTCCTCGGCCTGCCTTTTCTCTTCATAGTTGCCGGTGTCCCATTCGCCGTTGTTGTTGGTGTCGATGCACAGGCGTGCATAGTATTCCCCCGCCGGCAGATAGTTGAACACTGCTTCGCCATCTTCGACGGTCACTTTGCGTATGGGCGAGTCATTCTTGTTGAGCAGCTCGGCGTAGGCAGGCTGTCCGTCGAGACCTTTGATGTTGAAGACGATCATGCCGTATTCTTCGATGGCCCTTATCTTGAATGACCTGTCGATGCGTTTGTTGGTGAGTCCGTAGATGCTCCTTATCGTCCCCGAGTCCACGGTCAGCTTGTATTCGCGTCCTGCCTCCCAGTTTGCCACCCATAGGTAAGTCCTGACATGTGATGTGTCGGGCAGGAAGTTGAATGGTATCTCGTCGTAGGTCGAGTCGGCCTTTATCATGATGTGCATCGCCTCACGGTCGTAGGATGCCAAGGGGTGTTCAAACACGGCAGTTATGTCCTTGTAGCCGTCGAATGTGGCCGTGAGCGACTCGAGATTGACCGACAGCGATGGGATGACCTGTTCCTCCTCGTCTTTGTCACGTCTCCGGCTCTTGCGTTCGAAAGTCTTTTTGGTCACGGTGTTGATTGTGTCTGTCACTTTCACCGGGCGTGCGAGGCTGTCGGTCGTGGTGTAGGTCACGGCGAGGCGCAGTGTATCCACATTGTAGATGAGCGAGTCGCGCAGCCAATAGGAGATGGTGTCGTTTTTTGCACTCGGCTCGATGATGAAAGCGTCTGTGGTGTCGAAGTTCAGTCCCTCTATTTGCGGCAGTGAGTCGGCGTGTGTGTTGAAATAGAGTGTGAATTTCCGCTTGTCGGCACGGTCGTTTTTGAGCAATGTCTGCGTTTTGTAGTCCTCTTGGAATGCTTTCAAAACGATGTCGTCAGGCACGAAATGTGTGTAGTCCACCTTTATTATCGTGTCTATGGTCACGGTGTCTACCCATGTCGTGTCATATCTCACGTCGGGGAATGATGATGGTATTATCACCGAGTCAAGGAATGCGAGGTTTTCGCTCTTCTGGCTGAACATATAGTTCTGGTCGTTGTCGTTGAGTGCATAAATCCTGTATTGTCCCGGCTTTATGCCTTTGATGCAGAAACGTCCCCTGCTGTCGGTGCGTCCTATGCGTTCCATCTTCTTTGTGGTGAAGGCCGAGTCTGCCAAGTCACTGTAGAGACCGACGAGCATGCCCTTTACGGGTTCGAGGTTCTCGGCGTTGAGCACGGCTCCGGATACCTCCATTGTGTCGATTACGTCGCCTGTCGAGAATGTGAACACGAAGTTTTCGAGCGGGTTGGCTTCGTTGTTGTCTACTATGGCATCGCTGAAGTCTATCGTATAGGTCGTGCTGTCGCGCAGTGTGTCCTCGAAGTTGATGTTGATATGCTTGCCTACGGCTTCGATGACGGGCTGCCTTTGCTGTGGTGGCGAGACGACTATTTTCTCGCTGGCATTCTCGATGTTGATATATTCGTCAAACTCTATCTTCACCCGTTTGCTATGCACGCCCGTGGCACCCGGGGCGGGTGTGCTGCCGAGCATGACCGGTGGCGTCTCGTCATAAGGGCCTCCGTCGGGTCTGCCTATGTTGGCGCAGGCTGCGACGAGCGTTGTGATGAGCCCGAGTGTCAGGGCTTTGGTTATGCTGCTTCTCATGTCTGTTGCAAAATGGCTGGGTATGGTCTGCAAAATTAAGAAACACTTTTGACATTATGTCCCTTTGCTGCCACATCAGTCATTGGTGGCGGCTGTGCTCACTCGGTGCGCATGTCGATGACTGCCAGCTCGCTGTCAGAGCCTATGCGGTATGGCGGGCCCCACAGTCCCAGTCCCGACGAGACATAGATGTGTGTGCCTTGCACTTTGTCATAGCCGTAGGAGTGGCTGTAGATGGACTTCGTGGCGAGCCCGAAAGGCCACACCTGCCCGTTGTGCGTATGTCCGCACAGCAACAGGTCAGCCCTGCTGTCGATGGCGGCAGACACCTGGCTGTCGTTGGGCTGGTGGTCGATGACGATGACCGGCTTGTCGGGGTCGGTCTCGCTCATCAGTTGTGCCAGCGGCTTGCGGCGGCGGTTGTAATTGTCGTCGCGCCCCACGATCTGTATGCCGCATTCCAGTCGTGCGACGCTGTCTCTCAGGAGCGTGATGGGTGTGCGTGCGACAAACTGTGTGCAGGCGTCGATGCCGCAAAGGTGGTCATGATTGCCCGGCACCATGAAGATGCCCAGCCGTGCATGCAGTTTGCCGAGCGGTTCCCACATCTTCTCTTGGTAGAGTGGTGTGATTGTCATGTCTATCAGGTCGCCGGCTATCAGGATGATGTCGGGCTTGCAATCGTTGATGAGATTGACATATTGCTCCAGTCGCGGGCGGGTCACGCCATAGCCGAGGTGCAGGTCGCTGACGGCCACGATGCGTGTCAGGCGTGTGCCGTCGATGTGTTTGGGCACGTCCACCGTGAGCCGCCGTGTGTCGGGTGTGGCGAAGTTGGCAAAACCTGCCGCCATGATGACGAGTGTCAGCCCGGCTGCCCAGACGAACGGCTGTCTGACATGCAGCCCGGCCAGTCCGGCTATGCCGAAGATGATGAGCCAGACCAGCGTGTAGAGCGTGAAGACCAGCCATGATGTCGAGACCCAATAGAAGGCGTGTCCCGTCCGTGCCGGCAGTCCCCTGTCGCCTGCCGCCATATAGATGATGAATGACAGGGCCAGTGCCCAATAGATGACACCCGCCGTGATGCGTGCCGCGACGGGCAGGCCTGCCATGGCAGCGTTGCACTTGAGATAGATGAAGATGTTGGCCACCAGATAGACGATGGCAAGCATGATGAAAAACATGGTAGCTTCGGTACTGTTTGAATGTTGTGTATTATGTTCGCTTTGTCTTGGCAAATTTACTTATACTTTTCCAAACTATGTCCTGCCTCCTGCTCCGGGCTTGGGTGTCCCCTCTGCGGGATGCCGTCGCCTGTGGGGCCTGACCCTGCACGGATAGCATACGACCCTGCCGGCAATGGCATACTATGCTGTCGGCAATAGCATACTATGCTACCGGCCGTAGCATACGACCCTAATGGCGATAGCATACGACCCTGCCGCGCCTGCCACGGGGGCCGGACGTCAGTTGGCTGCCAGACGGTAGTCGCCCGGGGCGGTGCCGGTGAGCTTGCGGAAGATGGCTGTGAACACCTGCACGTTGGCAAATCCCAGACGGCGTGCCACGCCGACGGGCGTAGAGCCGGGCGATAAGAGCAGTTGCTTGGCAAGCTCGATCTGGCGGAGTCTGACATATTGGGCGAGGTCTTTGCCCGTCTCAAACCGCAGCAGGTCGGCAAAATAGGCTTCAGACAGGTTGAGCCGTGGCGCGAAGCACGACGCCTCGGGGATTGCCCCTGCCTCCAGCCTGCCTGACATGAGATAGTCGTCGAGCAGATGACTGAAGCGTGCGATGATGGCCTTGTTCTTGTTCTCGCGTGTGATGAATTGCCGCTCGTAGAAGCGTGAGCAGAAGTCGAGCAACAGTTCGATCTGACGTGACAGGATGGTGCACGTGTGCGTGTCGATGGCATGGTGCAGCTCGTCGTCGATATATTCCATGCAGCACTTGACAGTCCTTGTCTCGCGTTCAGACAAGTGGAGCGCCTCTTCCTTGCGATAGTTGAAGAAAGTGTAATTGCCGATGTTGTTGCGCAGCGACGTCGTGGCCAGCAGGTCGGGATGGAAAGCCAGCAGCCGCCCGTGGTCGGGCAACGTGTCGTCGGCACTCATCCTGAACACTTCGCCCGGCGTGAGAAACACCATTGTGGCATCGGCGAAGTCATAGTAGCGCCGCCCGCAGCAGGTGCATCCGTCGGGACATTGGGCTATGAGCATGATGGCATAGAACTCAAACTTTACCGCCCCGTGCCCGATGCGTTGCCGCCCGAGGTCGACAATCGTCGCCTGTGGGTGCAGCGTCTTGGTGCCGAGGCAGTCGTTGCACTCGCACACAGTGTGCAGGTCGAGGGTCATTTTGTCCGCTTTCATTTGGCTCACAATGATTGACGTTGCAAAAATAACGGCCTTCATTGCGATGCGCCTTAACATTATTAACGGAGTGATAACCATTTTTACAGATTGTCGCCGTCGCGTGACACGTCGCACGGCTTTTTCAGTAATGATGGTAACACCATCTGTAATCTGTCTCATCGCCCGTATGCCCGAATAAATTATTTTTGCAACCGTAAACAATGGACAAAAGCGTCATAACACTATGCAACTCATAAAAGACCAACAGTTCGGAGGTGAGCGGCCATTGTTCGCATCACATGACCTCCACATAGACAATGTCACTATCCTGGCCGGCGAATCGGCTATTAAGGAATGTAGCAACATCGTAGCCACCAACTGCCGCTTCGAGGGCAATTACCCCTTTTGGCACGTACATGGCTTCACCATCCAGAATTGCTATTTCGCCGTGGGCGGCCGCTCGGCGCTGTGGTATTGCGACCATCTGATAATGGGCGACACTGTCATCGACGCCCCCAAGATGTTCCGCGAGATGGATGATCTGGACCTGTGCAACGTGGTGATGAATGATGCCGATGAAGTCTTCTGGCGTTGCAACCGCATCAATGCGCGCAACCTCACGCTGCATGGCGGCACTTACCCGTTCATGTTCAGCAATGACATCCGCATCGACGGACTTGAGAGCGACAGCAAGTATGTCTTCCAGTACTGCCGCAACGTCGAGCTGCACCATGCCAAGATTACCACCAAGGATGCATTCTGGGAAGTCGAGAATGTCACCATATATGACTCTGAGCTGCACGGCGAGTACCTCGGGTGGCATTCGCGCAACCTGCGGCTGGTCAATTGCCATATATCCGGCGAGCAACCACTGTGCTATGCGCATGACCTTGTGCTTGAGAATTGCACGTTTGACCCGGCGTGTGACAGGGCCTTTGAATATTCGACGGTCAATGCCGACATACGTGGAGCTATAACAAACATCAAAAATCCGGCATCGGGACGCATCACCGCCGACTCCATAGGCTCGGTCACGATAGATGAAAACATCAAGCAGCCGGCCGACTGCATCATCTGCGACAGGTCTAAGATGTAGGAAGTTGAACATAGAATCGTTATATTAGCAGCCTGTCGGCCTTTTCACTCCGTGGTGGGGTGTCGGGCCGGCAGGCTTTCATATTGAACATCCGCTGATGGGACATGAGCATCGACAACAGGCGGTGGCGGCGGCCCGGGCGTGCGGTGGTGTGCTGCACGATGACGGATGTCGCCCGCCGCGCCATAGGGTGTGGTCGGGAATTTTTAGGCTGAAAATATATAAACGTTAGGCTAAAAATATGTATTTGCAACCTAAAAATATATGTTTTCAGCCTAAAGAAATCTGACGGCATCAGACCCCGCGGCGTCTTGCGCCCGATGTCGCGGCGGCCGGTGTGAGTCATAGGCGGATATGCGGCCTGCGTCGCGGAGTGCTGAGCAAAAGCCGGGGCATTGGCGTGCGGCTTTGGCAAAAATGTGTACTTTTGTCGTTGCACCGTGGCGGGATTGCCTGTGCGGCAGTCCTGACGTGAAACGGTGCATCAATCCTACCGACGATGCAGACTGATGTGACTGACAGCAACCGTGATGAGTATGCAGCCTTTTGTGAACGGGTGCCGGTGCCGCTCTTTGCCCGCCCCTATTGGCTCGATGCCGTCTGTCCGGACGGGTGGGGGGCATTCATCGCGCGGCGCGGGGGGCAGGTCGTGGGAGCAATGCCCTATCATTCGGTGCGTCGGGTGGGGCGGCGCTTCATGCTCCAGCCCGAGCTGACGCAGTTTCTCGGGTTGTATGTGGACTACAGCCTGACCAGTGACTCGCATTACAGGCGGCGGTCACTGTTCCGTGAATGTGCCGCCGACATCATCGGGCAGATTGCCGGCTGTCATTTTGCCTATGCGCAGATAGCCTTTCATCACACGTGCACCGACTGGTTGCCGTTTCATTGGGCCGGCTATCGCGAGACTACCCGCTACACATATTTGTTGCCCGACATCTCGTCGCCTGACGGACTGATTGCCTCATTCCACCCCTCCAAGCGTGCCCATCTGAGGGCAGCCGCGACCGGTGGGCTTGCCGCCGACACTGCCATGGCAGCCGGCGACTTCCTTGACTTCCACTCCCGTTGCCTTTCGCTCAAGGGCGCGCGTCCCACCTACCGCCGTGACACGTTTGAACGCATAGCGTCGGTGATGTCGGGACGCGGGCAATGTGCTGTCGTCGCCGTACGCGGCCGTGACGGGGCGGTGCAGTCTGCCGTGTTCGTCGTGTGGGATGATGCTTCGGCCTACCAGCTCATGAGCTGCACCGACCCGTCATCGGCCTCGACAGGTGCTTCGACACTGGCCGTGATGGAGGCTATCCGCCATTGTTCGGCACACACACGCGCCTACGACTTCGAGGGCAGCATGATGCGTGACGTGGAGTATTCTTATTCCAAATACGGCACAGTGCAGCGCCCCTACATCTATCTTGAGAAATTCTCTTCGCTTGCCGTCGAGGTGGGGCTGAGGCTGCTGCGCAAAGTCTGACCGCCGCAGCGCCGCCCCCGTGCGCCATCGCCCGGCGCAAACGGCATGAATGTGTGAATTTTGCAACAATTCGCTATCAAAGTTTGGAATAATCAGAATAAACAATCTATATTTGTACAAATATTGCAAGTCATGACAGCCGAGGAAAAGGTAGTTTTTGAGACTTTCAAGGTTCGGTTCAGGGATTTTGTCAATAAGTATGACAGCCTTGTGAACGAATATGAAGCGTTCAAGAAGCAATCACGGCTGGAAATAGGCGAGAAGAACAAGGAGATATTCGCCCTCTCGTCCCGCATAGCGGAGCTTGAGAAAAAATGCGAAGACCTGCATGTAGCCCGTTCGCTGGCGGGCATAGGTGAAGATCCTGTCGTCGCCAAGAAAAGATTGACTGACATTGTGCGTGAAATAGACAAATGCATAGCTTTGTTGGGTAGTTGAGAAACAAAGGTATGGATGATGATAAGCTAAAAATAACCCTGAGGCAATTGGGCATAAGCCTGCCGCCACTCACAATAAAGCGTGAGGATGAAATCTACTATCGTCAGGCGGAAAAGGCCATCCCAAGGATTTTGGCAAACTACAAGGAGGCATACACCGAGCTGACAGACGAACAGCATCTGTATATGACATTGGTGCATTTCGCCGCCAACATGTTCTGCCAACTCGACAACAACGAGACAGAGCCGCTGGTCGCTCAAATGAAAGAAGCCGTGAGGCTCATCGAAGAAAAGCTTGACGTCAAAGCCGCAAGCTGACGGCACAGACCGAAACAAGAGACTATATGCGCACGACATCACACGGCAGTGGGGTGAAGGGCGCATTTTTATTATATATTAATTTATTAAATTATGCAAGGATTACAAATAATATTACCTGTCGCAGGTTTCATCATCGGTGGCGTAGTGTCATATTACTTCTACAAGGTGGCTCTGAGGAAGAAGTATGAGAACACTATCAAAGAAGCCGAGAATGAAGCAGAAGTGATAAAGAAGAACAAACTGCTCGAAGTAAAAGAAAAGTTCCTTAACAAAAAAGCCGAACTGGAAAAGGAGGTAACCGCAAGAAACCAGAAGATACAGCAGGCGGAAAACCGCATCAAACAGAAAGAGGCTACACTCAACCAGCGCCAAGATGAACTGCAAAAGCGCAAAGCCGAGACGGAAGCACTGCGTTCGACCCTCGAAACACAGATGAAGAACCTCGACAAGAAGCACGAAGAACTCGAGAAACTGCAGCTCGAGGAAATCACAAAGCTCGAATCAATCTCGGGACTTTCGGCCGAGGAAGCCAAAGAAAGGCTCATAGATTCACTCAAGGCAGAGGCCAAGACGCAGGCAGCATCATACATAAACGACATAATGGATGATGCCAAGCTCACCGCGACACGTGAGGCCAAACGCATCGTCATCCAATCCATACAACGCGTGGCCACTGAAACGGCCATCGAAAACTCTGTCACCGTATTCCATATCGACAGCGATGAGATAAAAGGACGCATCATCGGACGCGAAGGACGCAATATCCGGGCACTGGAAGCCGCAACGGGAGTGGAAATAATAGTAGACGACACGCCCGAAGCCATAGTCCTCTCGGCATTTGACCCGGTCAGAAGGGAAGTCGCACGTCTGGCATTGCACCAGCTGGTGGCAGACGGCCGTATCCATCCCGCCCGCATCGAGGAAGTCGTGGCCAAAGTCAGGAAGCAACTTGAGGAAGAAATCATCGAAGTGGGCAAACGCACCACTATTGACCTTGGAATACATGGCTTGCATCCGGAGCTGATAAGAATCATCGGCAAGATGAAGTACCGCTCTTCTTATGGGCAAAACCTGTTGCAACATGCCCGCGAGACCGCCAATCTGTGTGCCGTCATGGCTTCTGAACTGGGCTTGAATCCCAAGAAAGCCAAACGTGCTGGACTGCTCCACGACATAGGCAAGGTGCCCGATGACGAACCGGAACTGCCACACGCACTCCTCGGTATGAAGCTCGCCGAGAAGTATAAGGAGAAACCAGATATCTGCAACGCCATCGGAGCACACCACGACGAGGTCGAGATGACCACTCTCCTCGCCCCGATAGTGCAAGTGTGCGACGCAATCTCAGGTGCCCGGCCGGGTGCAAGGCGCGAAATCGTGGAGGCATATATCAAGAGACTCAACGACCTCGAGCAGTTGGCCCTGTCCTATCCCGGTGTCAATAAGACGTATGCCATACAGGCCGGTAGGGAACTGCGCGTAATAGTAGGCGCCGACAAGATAGACGACAAGCAGACTGAGAGCCTGTCTGCCGAGATTGCAAAGCGTATACAGGACGAAATGACTTATCCCGGGCAGGTGAAGATCACTGTCATCAGAGAGACGAGGGCAGTAAGTTTCGCCAAATAACCGGAGATGGACAGATATACAAGAGCCGTGTCGATGTCGATACGGCTCTTTTCTTATATATTTGTTTCACGAATACCGGGGGCACCTCGGGATGCCAAGATGTGAGCAAGCATCTGACCTTGCCTGTGCGCCCGCCTTTCATCATATTTGACCGGACTGAAATATAAAGTATTTATGGAAATCAAAGGATTGACCGTCGCCTGCTTCTCACCTACAGGCACCACGAGGCGTGTCTGTGACGCATTTGCCGCGGGTGCAGGCTATGCCGATGTAGAAATTATCGACTTGACACATTGTGAGGCAGAGGCCGTAGTGCCGTCGGACAGATTGGTGGTCATCGCCGCACCTGTATATGGAGGCCATGTCCCTCAGCTGGCAGTCGGGAGGATGGCAGGACTGACGTCAGACGGTGCGCCTGCCGTGGTCATATCGGTCTATGGCAATCGTGCATACGAACATGCATTACAGGAATTGTCTTCGCTGGCCGCGTCCAAAGGGATGAATGTCATTGCCGCGGCTACTTTCGTCGGCGAGCATAGCTACAGCTCAGAAGCCTTGCCTATTGCACATGGCAGGCCTGATGCCGATGACCTTGCAACAGCACGTGACTTCGGGAAGGCCGTGGCAGGCAAGTTGTCACGACTGGAGTCGATAGGCAGAACGGCATTGGTCGATGTCAGGAAGATAGCGCGTCCGCGGCAATCATTGGCAGGCTCATTGCGCTTTGCGGCAGGTGCAATCAGAATCATCATGGCAAAACCCGAGATGCAGGTTACGCCATCGGTTGATGCCGGGTTGTGCGTACATTGCGGCAAGTGTGCCGGGTTGTGCCCGTCCGGAGCAATAACTGCCGGGCAAGAAGAGACGACAGACAAGGACAAGTGCATACGTTGTTGCGCCTGCGTCAAGGGCTGTCCCCGTCGAGCAAGGACATTTGTGACACCTTTTGCCTCCATTTTGTCCAAAAACTTCAGACGCCGGAAGCAGCCGAAAGTGATGTTGTGATGACAGTGTGCAGCGTCAGCACCGTGCTGTACGCCGGAATACTAAATGAGTATTGCCGTTTGCCTCAGACCTGTCGTTTCCTCGAGGTTAAACAAGAGGTTCATGTTGTGTATTGCCTGCCCTGCACAGCCTTTCATCATATTGTCCATGCAGGCAGTGATAACGACCTTGCTATCCATGGCGTCAAGATGCAGGAAACATTTGTTGGTGCCTATCACATAATTCATTGATATGTCATCCACGACGAATGTGAATGAATCCTCTTTGTAATAATGGCGGTAAATGTCCTTCAATTCGTCAATCTTGATGTTGGCTTCTGTGAACACTGTCGCATATATGCCCCTTGCGAAATTGGCAGCCACATGTGTGATATAAATTCCCGAATCGAAACTCATCTGGGTAGCCTGCATCGTGCGTGTGACCTCGAGTGCCGTCCCCGTGTCGAAGTGTGAGACTGGCGACATTGGCGGTATTTTGCCGGGCATGTGTCTGAAGCATGAAGAACCTGCAAGGAGAGTCGCTGTCACGTCATTGTTGAGCATCAGCGTCTTGGCCAGTGGCAGCAGAGCCAGCTCGATTGCCGTAGCCATTTCGCCCGGGACGATGACACGTGTCGCGCTGCATGTGGCGCGACGGTTCAACTCCGGCAAACCGTAGACAAATCCGTCGCCGGCATCACAGCACTGGTTGTCCGGTGCGATGATGATGAGTCTGAGGCTGTCCGGGATGGGTGTCTCGCGCAGAAAATTATGTATGCTGCCATGATTTGAATAGCAGCAAAACAGTACATCTATTCTGTCAAGCGAGGATCCGTCAGTGAAGTTCAGACCCGCCAGTCCTGTCATCCCCTTGAATATGTCTGTGATGTCGTGGTCGCAGTATTCTTCAGAATCGACGAATGCAATGACTGTGTCGGGGTGATTGTAAAGAAGGCGCAACAACTCGCCTATGGCGTATATGTCGTCACCGGTTATGCCTGCTTTGATCATCGTAGTCAGAGATTGGGGATTATCTTGACCAAAAGGTCTCTGAGCCTCTGACGGCTTGCATCTTCACGCAGGACGAGTATGATGGTGTCGTCGCCGGCAATGGTCCCGAGTATTTCATTGAAGTTGGCTTTGTCTATGTCGTAGGCGATGCTGCTGGCATATCCCGGGCGTGTTTTTATTATGGCCATGTTGCCTGAGAAGTCAATGGATTTGTAGCCGTTGTTTATCGGCATGTTTGGCGTGATAGCGATGTCGTGGCTCACGCGTCTGTACATGGCATCGTTTGGCAATACGTAGATGTATGTCCCGCCCGGTGTGGCGGCTTTTGCCACTTTGAGTTGTTTGAGATCCCGTGAGAGGGTGGCTTGCGTCAGATTGAACCCATGATCCCGCAATATGCCTAACAATTCCTCCTGGCTGCCTATCTCGCTGCTTGAGATGAGCATTTTTATTAGGTTAAGGCGGTTGCTTTTGTTCTTCATCTTTTGGTATATTTATTCTTTATGCTGCAACAAATGTATGTTTTTATATTAGAAATTCAAATGCCTTGTCTGATGTTTGTCAGTCTTTTCGGTGAAAAATGTGTGTAATTGTCCGCTTTGTATGCCCTGTCGGCTGTATTAATGAATGAAAATGTCAGCGCCATTTGATATTTTGCATAATTATCACAGTCTTCGGGCTGTGGCATCATCGGGATGATGATTATAGCAATCCCTCGTCGGCAAAGCTGTAGTAACCGCTCGGGGTGATGACCAGATGGTCGAGGGTCTTTATGTTCATCAGTTTTGATGCAGATTTGATGTCAGAAGTCAGTCTGATGTCGTCGTTGCTTGGCTTCTTGTTGCCTGAAGGGTGGTTGTGGCACAGTATTATGGCAGAAGCCCTTGACATGATGGCTGCCCTCAATATGAGTCTGACGTCCACTGTCGTCTGTGTTATGCCGCCTCTGCTGATCAGTTCTTTGCCGATGACTTTGCCGGCATTGTTGAGCATTATGCACCAGAATTCTTCGTGCTGCAGGTCGAGCATCTCATGTCTCATGAGGCGGTATATGTCATTTGACGAGCAGATGCGTGTGATGTCCTCGGTGTCAAATTCCTCCAAACGGCGCAGTCCGAGCTCTACGGCAGCCATGATGGTGACAGCTTTGGCCGGCCCTATTCCCTTGAAGGCGCAGAGTTGCTCGAGCGAATATTGTCCCAGCGTCTTCAAACTGTCATTGCAGCTGTGCATGATGTCGCGCATCAGTTCGACGGCGCTTTTGTCGGCGGTGCCTGAGCCTATCAGTATTGCCAGCAGTTCGGCCGTGCTGAGTGCTTTTGCTCCTTTGGCAAGCAGTTTTTCGCGCGGTCTGTCGTCTTCGGCCCAATCCTTGATTGTTGTCTTGGCCTTGTGTGCTTCTTGTTCCGCTTTTTTGTTTTCGCTGCCGTGGCGCATTGTGCTTGGTGTTTGCGGGGTCATGACTCACGTGTGAGCAGTCTTTCGAGCTCCTCTGGAGTAATCCTTATATGCAGTTCCCCGTTGTGTGCCACCGATATGCCGCCGGTTTCTTCAGATACTATCACGATGTCTGCGTCTGATTCCTGCGACATGCCCAGTGCTGCCCTGTGCCTGAGGCCGAGGTCTTTGGGGATGTCAAGGTTGTGCGACACGGGGAGTATGCATCCTGCTGCCCTTATGCGCTTGCGGCTGATTACCATGGCTCCGTCATGCAGCGGGCTGTTTTTGAAGAAAATGTTTTCGATGAGCCGTTGGTTGATGTTGGCATCGATTATTTCGCCGGTCCTCACTATGTTTTCAAGTGACGAATGGCGTTCGATGACGATGAGTGCTCCGACTTTTTTCTTGCCCATGCTCATACATGCCATCACGATGGGCATTATCTCTTCTCTGCCGGTGTCTGTGTTTTTGTTGTTGGTGAGCCATTTGAATATGGCGCTTGTCTGGTTGTGTGACCCGAGTGTGAGCAAGAATCTTTTGATGTCATCTTGAAACAGTATGATGAGTGCTATGGCTCCGACGCCGACGACTTTGTCGAGTATGCTGCCGAGCAGTTTCATCTCGAGGACTTGCGAGACTACTACCCAGATGACGATGAATATGATGATTCCCGTGAACAGGTTGATTGACCCCGATGTCTTCATCATTTTATAGATGTAGTACATTATCGAGGCTACGAGCAATATGTCGATGAAGTCTTTTATTCCGAAGTCCAGCAGCATCCCATACCCATTTGTCTCAGTTTGTGATAGATGGCGACTGTCTCTGCCGCCTGCCTTACGTCGTGTACGCGCACTATGTCTGCTCCTTTGGCCAGAGCAATGGTGTCGAGGACCACAGTGCCGTTGAGTGCCTGGCCGGTTGTGATGCCCAGCATCTTGCTTATCATGCTCTTGCGCGACACTCCTACGAGGATGGGGCAGCCGAGTGTCTTGAATTCCTCAAGGTGTGCCATGAGCCGGTAGTTGTCATCCAGCGTCTTGCCGAATCCGAAGCCGGGGTCGATGATGACGTCGCATACGCCGCGTGCATTGAGCCCTGCGAGCCCTTTGGCGAGGTCGAGCATCACATCGCGCACTACGTCGTCATAGGCGGGATTGTCCTGCATGGTCTGTGGCGTGCCTTGGATGTGTGTCAAGACGTAGGCCGTGTGCAGCCGGGCCACGGTGTCAAACATCTGGGGGTCCATCTTGCCGCCCGATATGTCATTGACCATCACCACGCCGTGCTCATTGACGCATCTCTCGGCTACGCTTGCCCTGAATGTGTCCACCGAGCAATCGACGTCTCCCACTTCGCGTCTGATGAGGCGCAGTGCGTGGTCGAGGCGGCGCCACTCTTCGTCGCTCGAGACGTCGTCTGCGCCCGGGCGCGACGAGTAGGCTCCGAGGTCTATGATGTCGCCTCCCTCGTCGATTATCTGTCTGGCGCGGGCGACGATGTCATCGTCGCTCTTCATGCGGCTCTCCTCCCAGAATGAGTCGGGGGTGACGTTGAGGATGCCCATGACCATCGGTCTGTCGAGGCTGTGCAGACGGCCTCCGAGATTGATGTATGCTGTTGTGCCGTTGTCCATGTTGCATGTATTGTCAGAACAAAGGTAGTGATTTATTCTCTATCTTTGCCGGGTGCTAACAAAACATTAGGATTTATGGAAATATCTGACCTATACCAGCTCTTCCTGCAGTGCCCGCGCATCACGACAGACAGCAGGAATTGCTCGCAGAACTCTATATTCGTAGCCTTGCATGGCGAGCATTTCGACGGCAATGCATTTGCCGCTGCGGCTTTGGCCAACGGCAGTGCGTATGCCATCATAGACAATCCCGAATACTATGATCCCGAGGACAGTCGCATGGTGCTCGTCGATGACTGTCTCGACACCCTGCAGAGGCTTGCCAACCATCATCGCCGGACGCTCGGGATAAAGATACTCGCCATCACCGGCACCAATGGCAAGACCACGACCAAGGAACTCATCGCCACAGTCCTCTCTGAGGTGCACAACGTGCTCTACACTCATGGCAACATGAACAACCACATCGGTGTGCCGCTCACCCTGCTCCAGATGACCAACCGTCATAATCTGGCCGTCATCGAGATGGGAGCAAGCCATCCCGGCGAAATAGGCAAGCTGACGGACATCGTCGAGCCGAATTTCGGCCTTATCACCAATATAGGCAAGGCGCACCTCGAGGGCTTCGGCTCGTTTGAAGGCGTGAAGCGCACCAAAGGCGAGCTGTTTGATTACCTCCGCACCAAGGAGGACGGCACGGCATTCGTCAATGACGACAACAAGTGTATCGACGGGATGGCTGACGGATTGCTGAAGATAAAATATGGCACGGCAGACGGCCTATATGTCAATGGTGAGATCGTCTCGTCAGACCCGTTCCTGACGTTCCGCTGGAGGGCGGGCAAGAGTCCTGACTACACCGAGGTCAAGACACACCTCATCGGGGCCTACAACTTCGAGAATGCCATGGCAGCAGTCGCCGTGGGACGATTCTTCGGGGTGGACGCAAGGCACATCAAGATGGCTCTCGAGAGCTACTCGCCATCCAACAACCGCTCGCAGTTCCGCCAGACGGATGCCAACAGGCTCATCATCGATGCCTACAATGCCAATCCCACGAGCATGTCGGCCGCAATAGCCAACTTCAAGAAGATAAACGGCGAAAACAAGGCACTCATACTCGGCGATATGCGCGAGCTGGGCGTCGAGAGCGCCTCAGAGCACCAGAAGGTCATAGATATGCTGGTCGAATACGGATTTACCGACGTGATGCTCGTCGGCACCCAGTTTGCCGCGACTGAGAACAGTTTCAAATGCTTCCCCAATGTGGTCGCTTTCGCCGATTACCTGCGCAATCATCCGCTGTATGACCGCACCATATTGATCAAAGGCTCTAACGCCGTCCATCTGGAGAAGGTCATCGACCTGCTCTGACAAGGACCTGCCGCCGCGGCATCAGATGCAAGGCGCGATGGCATCGTATGCCGCGGGCGGAAACATACGACCCTATGCCGCATGGCATCAGACCTTTTTTGCCTTAGCATCAGATGCTGTCAGTGCCGCCTGCGTATGTGCATGGCAAAATGCTGCGGGCATACGTCACAGGCACCCTCAGTGCCCCCTATGGCAGTCTGTCCTGCGGCATCATTGATTAAATATTGTTAATATGTCGCGATATGCTTGACAATGGGACATACAATGCCTATCTTTGCACCCGAAATCAAATCGCGGAGTGGAGCAGTTGGTAGCTCGTTGGGCTCATAACCCAAAGGTCGTGCGTTCGAGTCGCGCCTCCGCCACAACTTAAGGGATAACTCAATGATATTGAGCTATCTCTTTTTTTTATACTTGCGCGAATTGTCGAGATGTCGCTTGATGAGAAAAAATGTAACAAGGATGGTGCCGGCTATACCCTGCCGCGAATCGAGAAAGGGCGTCATCCCGGGATAGTGTACAGCTATACCGGGCGGGATGGCCGGCCGAGGGAAGTCCGTATGCCGGTAGCTTACTGCTGGCTGTGCGATGCGCGGGAGACGGCGGACAAGTTGTCCGGCCTGCTCTTGTCCGGCTGGCGTCCGGATTATGTCCCCGGCCTTGAGGGGAGGGCGTTGCTTCTGGTGGTGCTCGACGAATACCTGCGATATATAGATGACATGTGCCGGCTCGGGGCGATGCGGCGCAAGACGGTATATGACTATTCTTCGCGCCTTGTCATCCTTGAGGAGTATGTGATACGCAATGACAAGTGGCTGCTGTCGGACTTCGGCGTGCCGATGTTGTCGCTGTTCCTCGACTGGCTGGTGTCGCACCGCCGGGTGGGTGCGACGACGCGCAACAATTACCTGACGTGGCTGTCGGCGCTGTGCAGCTGGATGTGGGAGCGCGGCTATGTGCCCCAGAATTTTGCGGCGCGCATCCGCCGCCTGCGTGAGCCGCCGAAGCGTCGTGACGCGCTGGATGCCGGCGAGATGCGGCGTGTGACCGACTGGTTTGCGGTGCATGATCCGTGGATGTTGCTTGCGTGCCGCATGGAGTACTACACGATGATAAGGCCGAGCGAGCTGGTGCGCCTCAGGGTGTCAGACATATATTAATATAGCTATCTTTGCCCGTACATGAATAAATATGTACGAATATGAGGAAAGCCACAGCAATCATTGAGCGTGCAAGTACGGCACTTATGATGCCTACCTCGCCGACTACAACGGCCTGCCTTTTGGCTTGCTGGGGCAGGGCAGGACTGTCGAGGAGACGCAACGCGACCTTTACGCGGCACTTGACGACATGCGCCGCTGCTATGCGAGGTGGGCAAGGATTTTCCCATGTGCGTGGAGTTTGAGTTCAGACGTGTGGACGGCGCAGACTGAGCGGGCATAATCCGGATGTTATTGTTTTGCGGCATCTTATCCAGTGCTTGGGGGCGGGCGATCATCGCCCGTCCATTTGTACTTTTGGTGTAATGGCGGGTATAATAAAAGGTGGGGCTACGTGTTCCGTGTTGAGTTGCCCGTTCCCGCCTGTCGCAGCAATTCTGTGTGTCTGTCATGTAGACATGAGCAGATGTGCGAGATTATCCATGTCGTGAGCATCCACTACCTCGGCATCATCACGCTCCCTGTGGCGCGGTTTGCTCCTGCCTTGCTCTACTGCTGCGAGCATTGATGCCACGATGCCGTGCGCCCCCTCAGTCTTGACGGTGGGGTTGTCGGTGATGATATTGTATAATTCGTCCGCGAATGAGCGTGAGACGAACTCCACTCCCGAGAGGTCGAGCACCGCGCCGTCCAGCCCGTCGATGGCTGCGCGTATGATATTGGCGTTGGCTCTTGAGCGTATGTCCGTGCCGATGAGCGCGGCGATGTCTATGATTGTTTTTTTGTATTCCATATATGCTCCTCCTTTTTTATTATTCCATGTATTCGGTATAGTCAAAATCTTGCGGCAGTCTGTCGGGTATCCTCAGCAGCACGACTGTGCCGCGCCATGTGATGTCCGGCGGCAGGTTGATGTAGATGTCCCCTCCGCTGTCCGAGCGGTGGAATGCCCCGCCCGACAGCATGAAAAATGCTCCTCCCATGCCTTTGACGAGCATGTTCTTGGATGTCGATATGCCGTAGCCCCTGTTTTCGGCATCCGGGCGGTTTTTGGTGGACACTCCGTGGTTTGCCATTTTCAATGCTTCGGCCTCGTTGGTGCCGATGTCGTCCATGTGCCTGCCTGTCTTGACGTAGCTGCCGTAGACTGTCCTGCCGTTGTCCGTGATGACGACATTTATGCATCCCTCGCGGCTTAAATACTTCGAGAACAGGTAACGTCGACGTGTTTTCCACATTCTTGCCTGTATATAGCGAGCGGGGCGAGGAAGAATGGATGAAAGAACGTGGCAGACGAGAAGTCCCAGACTACATCTCCTTTTGCCCCTTCGGTACTGTCTATCACTCTGAACAAGTGGTTGAACGCACTGCCGATTCTTTCGTCGCGTTCGACGTTGGGTATGTGTATCGTTGCCGCTATGTTTGGTTTGTCCATGTGCCTTGTTTTTGTCAGACCAAAACTTTCACGCCTTGCAGTTCCTGCCCGAGGCGGTGCAGCGCGTCCTCGATTTTCGCTGCCTGTCCTGCTCTCGGGCGGCTACGCCCGGCGGCGTAGTGCGCCAGTTGCCTCTGATTTATGCCGGTCAGCCGTGCCAGCCCCGAAAGAGGCAGTATGCCTTTGTAATAATTGAGCAGCGCGGCCGCGTCCATCTGGTAGCTGACAGTCCATTCGCCGCCGAGTTGCGGCGGCAACGGGTCGCCGTC
>DWUP01000052.1 GCA_020012075.1 Candidatus Avibacteroides avistercoris | reverse complement strand
CCGCACAGTAGTGCACCCGGCCACAGCGGCACCGTATGCCACTGGCAAAAACACCGTACCCCACACCGCATGGCATACTACCCTATGACGATAGCATCTGATGCCACGGGGCGATGGCAGGCACGCGGATGCCCGCCGCGGGCTGCGTCATGGTGTGTGTGAAGTGATGGCCGGTGTGTCTCCCGGCGGTGGTGTGTCAGTGGTCGCGCCGCGCCACATAGTCGGCATACAGCTCCAGCGAGCGGCGGACTGCATCGTCGGCGATGACATCGAGCACGGACTTGGCCTTGTCCACGTAGGATTGCATGACGGTGGTGGCATATTCTATCCCCCCGCCCTCGACGGTGGCGGCCACGAGTGAGGCTATCTGCGCGTCGGTGGCCTCACCACGGCGGACGAGGCGCGCCATGTCGTGCAGCCGTGCGTCGGTGCTGGCGTTGAGGACGAAGAGTGCCGGCAGCGTGAGCTTGCGCTCCTTCATGTCGTTGCCCGTGGGCTTGCCGATGTCGGCATGGTCTGAATAGTCGAATATGTCGTCGCGTATCTGGAAGGCAAGCCCGATGTAGCGGCCGAAATCATCGCACATCGCCACTTCGTGCACACCGGCCCGGGCCGAGATGGCCGCGCACCTCGTGCAGGTGGCAAAGAGTGATGCGGTCTTTTTGGTTATGATTTCCAGATAAGTATTCTCGTCATAATCGGTCGAACCGATGTTGTACAGTTGCAGCAGCTCGCCTTCAGAGAGGTGCTTGCCCAGCCCGGCGATGGCCTTGACAATGCGTGCGTCGCCCGTCTGGGCGGCATAGCCCAACGCCTGTGCCAGAATGTAGTCGCCCGAGAGGACGGCCACCTTGTTGCCAAAGAGTGCATTGACCGACAACTGCCCCCTGCGCTCACGGCTGTCATCCACGATGTCATCGTGCACGAGGCTCGCCGTGTGGAGCAGCTCCAGCGAGAGTGCCGCGCTGTAGGTCTCATCGGTCACGCCTCCCAGCCCCTTGGCCAGCAGCAACATGAGCGTGGGGCGCATCAGCTTGCCCTTGCTCTTGAGCAAATGCGAATAGACTTCGTGCAGAGTGGCATTGGTCGAGTCGAGTGTCCTGTCAAAGAGCTCGACGAAGTGGGCCAGCTCATCAGCAATGGGAAGTTTTATCTGCGCCTGCAAATCCATCTGTTTCAGATTTAGCGACAAAAGTAGCAATAAAAAGTCACTTAGCACATTTTTTCGTATTTTTACCCGACTAATTACCCATTAATAGATGTACGAAGACAGCAAACTATTCTTGCTCGATGCCTATGCACTCATCTACCGGGCTTATTTCGGGCTGAGCAAAGTGCCGCGCATCAATTCCAAAGGATTCAATACATCAGCCGTTTTCGGCTTCGTCAATACTCTCCAGCAGGTCCTGGCCAAGGAGCAGCCGACACACATCGGCGTGGCTTTCGACCCGGCAGGGCCGACATTCAGGCATGAGGCCTACCCCGAATACAAGGCACAGCGCGAGGAGACACCCGAGACAATACGTCTCTCGGTGCCCGTCATCAAGGACATCATCCGCGCATACCGCATCCCGATACTCGAAGTGCCGGGCTATGAGGCCGACGACGTCATAGGCACACTGGCCACACAGGCGAGGGAAAAGGGCATCACTACCTATATGATGACCCCCGACAAAGACTACGGGCAGCTCGTGGGAGGATGTATATACATGTACCGCCCCAAGTTCGGGGACAAAGAGTTTGAAGTGATGGATGCCGACAAGGTGAAAGCCAAGTTTGACATCAGCACCACCGGGCAGGTGATAGACATGCTCGGGCTCATGGGGGACAGTTCTGACAACATCCCCGGTTGTCCCGGCGTGGGGGAAAAAACAGCCCAGCGGCTCATTGCCGAGTTTGGCAGCATCGAAAACCTCCTGCTCAACACCGACCGCCTCAAGGGGGCTCTGAAGAAAAAGGTGGAGGAAAATGCCGACAAGATCAGATTTTCCAAATTCCTCGCTACGATCAAGACCGACGTGCCGCTGACCCTCGACATGGACGGGCTGCGGCGCAAGGAGCCGGACCGCGACAAGCTGGCGGAATTGTTCGGCGAGATGGAGTTCAAATCACTCATGGCACGCGTGCTCGGCGACGGACACACTGACACGCCTCAGACGGACAAATCGCAACCCTCTCTCTTTGAATTATTCCCTACCGACGGACAGGCGGAGGACTTTCATTCAAATCTCGCGAGTTACGATGCGGGGGTACAGCACTATCATCTCGTTGAAAGTGACGAAGATATAGAACGATTTCTTCAATTATTCCTGACAAAAGATTTTTTCAGTCTGGACACAGAGACCACCGGCATCGAACCGATGACCGCACGGCTCGTCGGGATGAGCTTCGCTTGCCGGGAGGGAGAGGCCTACTACATCCCGGCACCCGCCGACCCGGCTGCAATGGAGCGGCTCGCTGCCAAGCTCCGTCCGCTCGTCGGCAATGAACGTACACTCAAGATAGGACAGAACATCAAATATGACATGATAGTCCTCGCGCGTCACGGGATGGATGTCCGCGGCCCGCTGTTTGACACCATGATCGCCCACTATGTCATCCAGCCGGAGCTGAGGCACAACATGGATTTTCTGGCAGAGACCTATCTCGGCTACCGCACCATACACATCGAGCAGCTCATCGGCGAGAAAGGGCGCAATCAGAAGAGCATGGGCGACCTCACCCCCGAGAGCATCTATGTCTACGCCTGTGAGGATGCCGACATCACACTGCGCCTCAAGGCCGTCCTCGAGCGGCAGTTGCACGAGCAGGGGTGCTTCCGGCTCTTCGAGCAAGTGGAGATGCCGCTCATCCCCGCCCTTGCCAAGATGGAGATGAACGGCGTGCGCATCGACACCGACTCACTCAGGCAGACATCATCCTCATTCACCGGGCGAATGACAGAGATTGAACACGAGGTCTACGCCATGGCCGGGATGCAATTCAACATATCATCGCCCAAGCAAGTCGGCGAGGTGCTCTTCGACAGGATGCACATCAGCGACAATGTCAAGAAGACCAAGAGCGGCCAGTACTCCACCTCAGAGGAAGTGCTCGAAAGCCTCAAGGGGCGGCACCCCATCGTGGAGAAGATACTCGAATACCGTGGCTACAAGAAGCTGCTCGGCACCTACGTCGATGCCCTGCCCCGGCTCATCAACCCCGAGACGGGCAAGATACACACCTCGTTCAATCAGGCGGTGACGGCCACCGGCAGGCTCAGTTCCAGCAACCCCAACCTGCAGAACATCCCCGTGCGCGACGACAACGGGCGGGAGATACGCAAGGCATTCATCCCCGACGACGGCGAAGTCTTCCTGTCTGCCGACTATTCACAAGTAGAGTTGCGCATCATGGCACACCTCAGCGGCGACGAGAGCATGATTGGAGCCTTCCTCTCGGGTGAGGACATACACGCCGCGACGGCGGCCAAAATCTATGGCATCCCCCTTGGCGAGGTGACAAAAGACATGAGGCGCAAGGCCAAAACAGCCAACTTCGGCATCATCTATGGCATATCAGCCTTCGGCTTGGCCGAGAGGATGGGGGTCGACCGACGCGAGGCAAAGACGCTGATCGACGACTATTTCAAGACCTATCCCGGCATCAAAGCCTTCATCGACCGCAGCATCGACGAGGCAAGGCAGAGGGGATATGTCGAGACCGTCTTCCACCGCCGCCGCTACCTGCCTGACATCAACTCGCGCAACGCCGTGGTACGGGGCATGGCAGAGAGGAATGCCGTCAATGCCCCCATACAAGGGAGCGCGGCAGACATAATCAAAGTGGCGATGGCACGCATCCACCGCCGTCTGGAGGAGGGAGGTTTCCGCGCGAAAATGCTGTTGCAGGTGCACGATGAGCTCAACTTCAGCGTCCCCGTGGACGAACTCGAAAGGGTCAGGGAAATAGTGGTGGGCGAGATGCAGGCGGCCTACGCCATGCGCGTGCCGCTCGTCGCCGACTCGGGCACAGGCAGCAACTGGCTCGAAGCGCATTGACACCCGCCCCGCCGCCGCACACAGCCGCCGGCTGCACACCGTCACACGTCCCACAGCACCGCATGCCACGACCATCGGCATACGGTGCTGTCTGTATCTGCATACAATGCTACCGCCCGTGGCATACAATGTTTTTGCCAATGGCATACGATGGTATTGCCTGTGGCATACGGTGTTTTTGACGGTGGCATACGATGTTTTTGTCAATCAAGTTTCATCTTTCATGCCGAAACGTTATATTTGTCAATGGACGCAGTGCTGGGC
>DWUP01000008.1 GCA_020012075.1 Candidatus Avibacteroides avistercoris | reverse complement strand
CTTGTGCCGTGAGTGATGTGGCGGTCGAGTGGGTGATGCTCATCCTCTCATAGTCCAGACGCAGGCCTACGGTGAGCGACAGCCCGTCGATGAACAGGTTGTCATAGCTCGACTGGTGATAGACGGCCACGCCTGTCAAGGGGGTGTCGTAGATGCCGGCTATGGGCATCGACTGGCCGACGAGGCTTATGAGAGGCATGGGCATCCCTGGCGGCATGGCTTCCTGTATCGCTCCGGCTATCTGCTGTTCGATCATGTCGAGTCCTCCGCGCTTGAATGTCACGGGGGCGTTGGTCCCGAGCGACTGGTGGAAGACGAATGCGCCGGCAGTCCACTGGTAGTTGCGCTTGTGGTTGCTGCGCGCCACGATTTCCTCGGTGATGGTGTTGAGCTTTTGTTTCTGCTCGAGGGTATAGATGTCGCGCACCGTGAAGTCTTGGTCGAGGAACATACGGTCTTTCAGATATTGGTATCCCGTGACCGATGACACCATTATGTCGTCGGTGGTGTAGCTGACCTTGACCGAGGCATTGAGCATGTCGCGCCTGTAACTGCCCTCGTCGTTGGTGGCCACTTGCCCCACCGCCCCCGTCACCTTGTCAAACGGGGCGTAGGCATATCCGCCTTGGTCGTTGTGCTCGTAGGTGACGGCCATGTCTATATCGAGGTTCCGGGTCGGCCGCACTATGGCGCGGATGCGTCCTCCGCCATTGTTCATCCGGTCGGCCTTTTCATGCAGGGCAGTATTCTCGAAGAAACCTCCGCCGTATTTGTAAAACCCTCCGGCCGAGAATGCGAATTTGTCGCTGATGCGGTGATAGTGGGTGACCGAACCCGAATAGTTGTTGTAGTCACCGAGGCTCAATCTGAGGTCTGTGCCTTGGTAGTCGAATGGAGAACGTGTGTGGATCATGATCAGTCCGCCCATCGTGTTGCGCCCGTAGAGTGTGCCCTGCGGGCCGCGCAGCACGTCCACACGCTCGATGTCATAGAAGTTGAAGTCGAATGCCGACTTGTCAATATAGGGGACATTATCGACATATAGGCCCACGGCAGGCGTGTTGATGCGCGAACCTATGCCCCTGATGTAGACTGCCGACGTGAGCCGCGAGCCATAGTCGGGCATGAAGAAGTTTGGGACGATGCCGCTCAGCTCCTTGAGGCCCGTGACATGGTTGTCGTCGAGTGCTTTCTTGTTGATGATTGATATTGATGCTGGCGTCTGCCGCGCCATGAAATTTTCCTTTGGTGATGCTATGATGACCACCTCGTCGATGTTTATCACCCTGGCCGAGTCGGGGGTCTCATGCAGGCCGGCAGCACTCAACGGCATGGACATTGCCATGCAGACGGCTGCAGACAGGCTTGTCTTAAGTTTCATTTATGTTCTTTTTGGCGCAAAGTTAGTCTTTGTGCCCGAAGTGGCTTATAGTCATAGTTAGGTATTTTAGTCTGATAGCCCGTTTTTGTCATTGTCATTGTGCGTCACGTAGGCTCAATGTGCTTATTTTTGTCATAGTAATGAAAGAAATGAATAGATGTATGTTTCGCAGACTGTTGGTACATCTGGCGAGATTGCGCTACAGCCGTGGTTTCGGGATACAATCGCCTACGGCTTACGCATTTTTCCGTGACGTGGTGTTTGAGAAGCTGCCATATTATGCCTATGAGCCATTGTCACGTCTGTCCGACCCCCGTCTCGGAGAGGGCGAGTGCCGCCTACTGTTCCGCATAGTCAATTATGCTTCGCCTGCTGTGGCAATTGATGTCTTCCCCTCATCTATGACTCCGGTGAGTTACATGGCCGCCGTCTCGTCACGCATCAAAGCCGTGGCGCTGACTGCCGGACATCTGCCGGCCGGCAGCATGACAGATGTTGCCACAGGCGGTGAACTTGGCTTCTGCATCGATGACGGCAATGTGGCAGAACGCTTATCTGCCCTGTGTGCCGGGGAGCGTGTGGTGGCTCACATCAATCGCATTGATGACACGGGTCTCATGGCCGAGGCAGTCACTGCTATTGTCAGACATTTCGGCCCCGGCAGCATAGTGCTCGTCGAAGGCATCAACAGCCGTAAGGTCAAGGACATCTGGCGCAATGCGTGCCGTGTCGTGGAAGGTGGGGTGGCATTTGACCTCTATGACATGGGCATACTCATCTCAGAGCCGGGCATGGAAAGCCATTATTACAAGCTCAACTATTGACATAACAAACATATCTGAAATGAAAAAAAGCAATGTTTATACACGTACGGGAGATACCGGCACAACCAGCCTTGTGGGCGGGACGCGGGTGGCCAAGACCGACCTGCGCCTTGAGGCTTACGGCACGGTCGATGAATTGAATTCTTGCATCGGGATGCTGCGCGAGATGATGACAGACGATGCCGGCCGCGCTTTCCTGCTACGTATCCAGCACCGCTTGTTTGTCTTGGGCGGCTATCTTGCCACCGACCGTGCCGTGGCCGGGATACACCCGTCGTGTGTCTTGGGCAGCAATGCCGTGGCAGAACTGGAGACAGAAATAGACCGTATCGATGCGGCATTGCCACAATTGCGTGCTTTTGTCATCCCGGGTGGATGCGGGCCGTCGGCTTTTTGCAACATCTGCCGCACGGTCTGCCGACGCATGGAACGTGCCATGCTGAGGCTTGATGAGACGACTCCACTCGACGCAGTGAGCCTCGCCTTCGCCAATCGTCTGTCAGACTATTTGTTCGTCCTGTCACGACAGCTGAATGCCGCTTCGGGAAATGACGAAATTTATTGGGATAAGGGTTGCGTCTAATCTTTTTTATTATACATTTGCGCAACGCTTTTTGAGCGTTGTGTCAGTAATGATGCAGATAGTTTACGACTAAAATTTGTAACGTTATGTATTGGACATTAGAGCTTGCTTCAAAACTTGAAGATGCGCCTTGGCCGGCTACCAAGGACGAATTGATTGACTATGCCATGCGTTCAGGCGCTCCGCTGGAAGTGATAGAGAACCTGCAAGAGATGGAAGATGAGGGAGAGGTGTATGAGAGCATAGAAGACATCTGGCCGGATTATCCCTCGAAAGAGGACTTCTTCTTCAACGAGGACGAGTATTAGTGCTCTCAAGCATAGCCCAAGCATTTACGTATCGGCGGTGCGGACATTATGTCCGCACCGCCGGCGTTTTTGTATGCCGCATGTGGAGGAGTGATTAATGTGGCCGGTACCGGAAACGTCGATTGTCTGTCCATCGTCCATGATCCATATAAGAGTTTGTGCCATGCCTTGATTTTTAGATAGCGTTTGTATATCTTTATCCCAATAATTGACGTGATGGATAAGTCCTATAAAAATCTTATAGCTCACATCAAATGCCCTGATGCGGATTGTGGCACTTGGGAAATACAATCGCTGATGGATCATTCTCTGCAGGTTGCCCTACTTGCAGGGGAGTTTGCAAGCGTCTTTGGCGGCAGCAGCAGTTCTGCCGAGATTAACAGGCGATGCGGCTTGGCTCTGGGGCTGCTGCATGATGCAGGTAAGGCCGATGAAGCTTTCCAGCGATATATTATGGGTAAGAGCGGTTACAAGCCTGAGCTGTCATCCTCCCCGCGCCATCCTCACGCGGCCGATGGGGCCTTGTTGGCTTGCAAGTGCTATGGGAATGTCGGGGCGTTGCTGGCACCATGTATATTCGGGCATCATGGAGGTTTGCCCAATCTGGGGGAAATGAGTATAGCTCTAAAGGAGATGTATGAGACCAGGAACGTCAGCATTGCGGATAATTCCTTCAAAGCTCTTCTGCCGGCAGATTTAAGGGGGATTGCCAAATGCGTAGAGCCCGGTGATTTGCAACTTTGGGTCCGCATGATGTTTTCGGCTCTCGTCGATGCAGACAGATTGGATACAGAGAAGTTTATGTCACCCCGCCTCTCTCAAGCGCGAGGCAACGGACGGAGCATGCGAGATTTGCTGCCCCGGCTGGAAAGATATCTGGACACGTTGCACAGAAGTGCGGCAGCCTCAGAATTGAACAAAGTGCGTGAAGAGGTCCAATACAGATGCCGCGAGGCTGCGTCTCTGCCGCAAGGATTTTACAGTCTGACAGTCCCGACAGGTGGCGGGAAGACGTTGGCGTCGCTGCTGTGGGCCATGACTCATGCTGTCAGGCACGGCCTCGACAGGATAATAATTGCCATCCCTTACACGAGCATTATTGTGCAGACTGCTGCCATATTGCGCGGGATATTCGGTGATGAAAACGTGCTGGAGCATCATTCGTCAGTCCATTGGGACGATGCGGATGATGACTGCGATGAAACCAAGCGGTGGCGGATGGCGGCTGAAAACTGGGATGCACCGATCATTGTGACGACCAATGTGCAATTATTCGAGTCTTTGTTCTCAAACAGACCGGGCCGTTGCCGCAAACTGCACAGGATAGCACGCAGTGTAATCATTTTGGATGAAGCACAGATGTTGCCTCTGGACTTTATGCAGCCTATTGTAGATGTGTTGAAGTCGCTGCAAAGGTCTTTCTCTGTATCGGTGATGCTGACCACTGCGAGCCAGCCGGCAATAGCCGGAGTGAAATCGCATGCGCCAAGCACACCGGGCGCGGTGCTTGATGGGATAGGGACAGTGCATGAAGTCATGCCGGATCCCGAGGGCTTGTCACTCTCTCTGCGCCGTGCCGAAATCAAAATGATGGATGGCTTGTGCTCTTATAATGATATTGCCGGGATGATGTGCAAGTCAGACCGCGCACTTTGTATAGTCAATACCCGTAAATCGGCAAAGGTGACTTTCGAGGCATTGCCCGACAAGAATGGGGCATTCCATCTGTCGCGCATGATGTGCCCGGCCCACATCTCCAAGCGTATAGGCGAAATAAGGGAAGCCCTGAGGCATGATGCCGGTCATGTGCGTGTAGTCTCCACTCAGTTGATTGAGGCCGGTGTGGACATAGATTTCCCGGAGGTGTTCCGTGAGAAGGCCGGGCTGGACTCCATAGTGCAGGCCGCAGGCCGGTGCAATCGTGAGGGACGTCTGCCCTCCGGCACGACGTGGGTGTTTGAGACCCCGGAGTCGCGGGTTATGGGAGTCATCGGCTATGGCATCAATACTCTCATGCGGCTGGACAAAGACTCGGATTGGCTGAGTCCCACGGTAATAAACGACTATTTCACCAAACTGTATTCGTCCTATGGGTGTTTTGATAAAATGAACATAGGGAAAATGCTCTCGATCGCGGGCAAAAGCTTCACTCCACGGTATAAGGATGCTGCCGAATGCTTCAAACTCATTGATGACACGACCGTCAGTGTTGTCGTCAATTATGAAGACAGTATGGAGCTGATTGAGTCGTTGAAGAGTGACGGGCCTTCGCCGGCTTTGTTGAGACGCCTTAATAATTATGGTGTAGGCATCCCGCAAAACATATTCAAGGCTCTTAGGGATGAGGCGTTGGCAGAACAAGTCGTGGACGGTGTGTGGGTAATCCCAGACCGTGCACAATATGACGAACAGCTGGGACTACTCACAGACAACCATTGGCTTGATGAGATAGCCATAATCTGAAAACCATGAAAAGATGAAATATAGATAGTATGGACTACTTTGACAAAAACTATTGTCTCGAAGTGTGGGGCGAAATGGCGTGCTTCACGCGCCCCGAGTTCAAGGTGGAGCGGGTCAGCTATGAAGTGATCACGCCGTCTGCGGCACGAGCCATCTTCGATGCGATATTCTGGAAACCTGCCATACGCTGGGAAGTCACGCGCATCGAGGTGCTCAATCCCATCAAATGGGCAGCAGTGAAACGCAACGAAGTGGGAGCTGTCGCCTCCACGCGCAGCAATGGTGTCTTCATCGAGGAGCGGAGACAGCAGAAAGCGGCTCTGGTCCTGCGTGATGTCCGTTACAGACTTCATGCGAGGATGGTCTATATACCGCCGCAACGGCGCAAAGGCGAATCTGTGCATGCAGCGGATGCCAATGAGAATCCTGCGAAATATCAGGCCATCTTCGAGCGGCGCGCAGCCAAGGGGCAATGTTTCAACCAGCCATATCTGGGCACGCGCGAGTTCAGTGCCTATTTCCGTCTCATCGATGACGATGCGCCGACTGTCAGGCCGCTCAACGAGACTAAAGATCTGGGCATAATGCACTATGACATGGACTTCAGCGCCGAGACAGCCATGCCCGTCTATTTCCATGCGAGGATGGAGGACGGAGTGATAGATGTCCCCCCGATAGACAGCGAGGAGGTGATGAGATGATACTCAGGGCACTGTATGACTATTACCACCGGCGTGGGGAGACCGTCGCCCAAGGGTGGGGAAGTGAGAGGATTACCTTCGTCATCCTCATCGAGCGCGACGGGACACTGGTGGGGATGATGGACACACGCAAGGATGACAAGACGCCCAAGTCTTTTGTAGTGGTGAAGAGCAACGGACGGACCAGCGCACCGCTGCCAAACATCCTTTGGGACAATGCCGAATATGTCCTCGGGCTTTCCAAGGATATGATCAAGGCACTGCATCATGCGGCCGACACCGGCACGCCGTGCCCCGTGGAGACTGACGCCAAGGTGGCCTGCAAGCACCGGCTTTTTGTAGAAAAGGTAAATGAACTGGCGGGAAAATATCCCGGCAACGAATCGTTCAGAGCCGTGGCACTCTTCTATGACCGGCAGCAGCACAAGTCGTTGCCCGAAGATCCGCTTTGGAAAGAATTAGCCAGAAAGCCCACGGTCAATCTGTCGTTCCAAGTCCGCGGCCATGATGAGATTGTGGCGCAAGACGCTGACCTGCAAGACTATGTGGCAAGCATGTCACACCGCGGGGACGGCGACGCTGACCTGCCCGTCTGCCTCGTCACCGGGCGCAAGGCTCTGCCGGCCGAGGTGACATCGAGCACACCGATTTATCAAAGTAAGGCGACAGCCAAGCTGGTGGCTTTCCAAGTCAATTCGGGATATGATTCTTATGGCAACAGACAAGGGCTTAATGCTCCCATTTCGCGCGAAGCCGAGTCTGCTTACACCAATGCCCTGAAGCACCTGCTCGACAGACGGTCGGGCAACAACTTCATCGTAGGCAACCGCACATTCGTCTTCTGGGCGTCAAGCGACGATGAGGCCTCGCGCAGCACAGAGAG
>DWUP01000051.1 GCA_020012075.1 Candidatus Avibacteroides avistercoris | reverse complement strand
GTGTGTCATTATGATGTGTGGCAGGTGATTCGGCTCATTTTGTGTCGTCGTTTCGTGCTGTTTTGTTACATGCTGCACCGCATTGGCTGCCCGCGGAGTCTCCTTTCGGCGAGGCCGTATGTTTTCTGTCATGGCATACGGCCTCACGGCCGCCGGGGTCGTATGTTTCTGCTCCTTGCATACGGTGTCATTTTGTCGGCAGCCGCTCTTTGCCCCGGAGCCGTCGGGCGGTGTCCGCGGGCGGGCGGCATGGCGGTGATAGTTGGATTTATTGCATAACTTCTTAACTTTGCATGACAAAGGTGCCGGTGTGCCTTTGTTTCCTTGTTCAAATATGACAGATGATGAGAGTGAGCCAATTAGTAAAGACGGCCGGGACGACCGCTTTTTCGTTTGAGATACTGCCTCCGCTCAAGGGTAACAGTATAGATAAGGTGTTCCGCGACATTGACAGGCTGCGTGAGTTCAATCCCCGCTATATCAATATCACCACCCACAGCAGCGAATGTGTCTACCGCGACATGGGCGGGGGCGTCTATCGCTGCGGCCGCCTGCGGCGCAGGCCCGGCACGGTGGCGGTGGCGGCGGCCGTGCAGAGCAAATATGGCATCCCTGTCGTGCCGCACATCCTGTGCAGCGGTTTCACCAAGGAGGAGACTGAGTATGTGCTCATCGACCTCCAGTTCCTCGGCATATATGACTTGCTGTTGTTGCGGGGCGACAAGGTGCGGCATGAGCCGGCCTTCATGCCCGAGGAGGGGGGCAACGCCCATGCCACCGACCTGATAGCACAGGTCAATGATTTCAACCGGGGAATCTTCGTCGATGGCTCGCCAATCAAGCAGCCGGGCACTCCCTTCAGCTATGGGGTGGCGTGTTATCCCGAGAAGCACGAGGAGTCGCCCAACATCGAGAGCGACATCTATTGGCTCAAGCAGAAAGTGGCTGCCGGGGCGGAATATGCGGTGACGCAGCTTTTCTATGACAATGCCAGATACTTCGACTTCGTGCGCCGAGTGCGTGCCGAGGGCATAGACATCCCTATCATCCCCGGCATCAAGCCTGTCAGCAAGTTGTCACAGCTGTCGGTCGTGCCGAGGACGTTCAAGGTGGACATACCTCCCGCACTGTCGTCTGAGCTCGTGCGCTGCAAGACCGATGCTGATGCCGCCCGCGTGGGAGTGGAGTGGTGTGTGGCACAGTGCCGCGAGCTGATGAAGGCGGGCGTGCCAAGCATACATTTCTATTCCTATTCCGCCATCGACAGTGTTTATGATGTAGCCCGTCAAATATATTGAGCAATGTTTTTCCGCGATGTCATAGGCCAGTCTGAAGTCAAGTCCTCGCTCCTCGGGCAGTTTCATGAGGGGCGTGTGCCGCATGCGTTGATGTTCAGCGGCCCCCCGGGCTGTGGCAAGCTGCCGATGGCTCTGGCCTTTGCGCGCTATCTGCTGTGCGAATCGCCGGGTGATGACGATGCCTGCGGGCATTGCCGCTCATGCATGATGCTCGGCAACCGCTATGAGCATCCCGATCTGCACTTCGTTTTCCCCGTCGTCAAGCGGGGTGGCGGCACCGTGCGCTGTGACGACTATCTGCGTCAATGGGATGCTTTCATCTCGCGGCAGCCTTATTTCGCCTATCAGTCATGGCTTGACGAGATCAAGGCCGGCAATTCGCAGCCTATGATATACGCCAACGAGAGCGACGAGATTCTGCGCAAGCTGTCGTTCAAGTCAGCCATGGGGGGATATAAGGTGCTCATCATCTGGCTTCCCGAGAAGATGAACGAGGCGTGTGCCAACAAGCTGCTCAAATTGGTCGAAGAGCCGATGGGACTCACGTGCATCATCATGGTGACCGAGGACAGGCCGTCGGTCTTGCCCACCATACGCAGCCGTGCACAGGACATTATGTTCCGCGGCATCCCGGTGGACGATCTCGCCGGCGTGCTCGAGAGCCGCTACGGGCTGCAACGCTCCGAGGCGCACAAGGTGGCGGCTTCGGCCGATGGCAGTCTGGTCAAGTGCATCAGGACGGTCGAGGTGGACAGCGACACGGGTTTCTGCTTCGACATGTTTGTCAGGCTGATGAGGCTGGCTTATTCGCGCGATGTCCGCGAGATGAAGGCATGGGCCGAGACGATGGCCGAGATAGGGCGCGAGCGGCAAAAGACGTTTTTTGAATATTCGCAACGGATGTTGCGCGACAACTTCGTATATAATTTCCATCTTGACGGCTTGCTGGACATGGACGACCGTGAGAGGCTGTTTGCCACACGCTTCGCACCGTTTATCAACGAGCGTAATGTCATTTCGATCATGCGCAAGATGTCAGAGGCTGCATCCAATGTGGAGAACAATGTCAATCCCAAAATGATATTCTTTGATTTCGCGCTCCAGATGATTGTGGAGATCGCTGTCAAGGGAGCAAGGCGGGGCTGACAGACTATATATTTGACATTCATGCCACCGGGTACACCATGTGGCAATAAAACATAAAGAGAAACAGTATATGGAATTTGATGTAAAAGGATATTCGAGGCACGACTGCAAACTGCACGTCTATGATTGGCTGGCAGACGTCCCCGGCAACGAACAGGATTGTGACCTCGTGGAGGTGCAATTCAAGAATACCCGCAAGGGATACTACCGCAACAGCAACGGACTGCATCTGGAGAAAGGCGACATCGTGGCGGTCGAAGCCAGTCCGGGGCATGACATAGGCACCGTCAC
The DNA here is from genome assembly GCA_020012075.1 of Candidatus Avibacteroides avistercoris. Classification (GTDB taxonomy): domain Bacteria; phylum Bacteroidota; class Bacteroidia; order Bacteroidales; family Bacteroidaceae; genus Avibacteroides; species Avibacteroides avistercoris. The sequence continues at coordinate 8,236 of DWUP01000051.1, read as the reverse complement.
CATGACCGGAAGGCTCGTCCCGCTACAGATGCGCAAGACAATGGGCAAGAAGGAAGTCGAGGTCAAGCGCGTCTATCGCAAGGCAAAGCAGGTGGACATGGACAAATATCATGAAGCGAAATCGCGCGAACATGACACCATGATCCGGTCGAGGCAGATTGCCGCGTCGCTCAACCTCAATATGAAAATCGGAGATGTCGAGTATCAGGGCGATTGCAACAAGGCCATTTTCTATTACATAGCCGATGCGAGGGTCGATTTCAGGCAACTGATCAAGGTGCTGGCCGATGCCTTCAAGGTGCGTATAGAGATGAAACAGATCGGGGCAAGGCAGGAAGCCGGCCGTATCGGGGGAATAGGCCCCTGCGGACGCGAATTGTGCTGTGCCGCATGGATGAGCAATTTCGTCTCTGTCTCAACTTCTGCCGCGCGCTATCAAGACTTGTCGCTCAATCCGCTGAAGCTCGCAGGGCAATGTGCTAAGCTGAAATGTTGCCTCAACTATGAGGTGGATGCCTATGTGGAGGCAGGACGCAGGCTGCCCTACAAGGATGTAACGCTCGAGACCATAGATTCTACCTATTATTTCTTCAAGGCCGACATACTCTCGGGTCAGGTCACTTACTCCACCGACAAGCACATCGCCGCCAACCTTGTCACTATCCCGGCGCGCCGTGCGATGGAAGTGATAGCCATGAACAAGCGTGGCGAGAAGCCTGACAGATTGGACAATGGCGATGGTGCAGGCAATGACAGGCCGCGCTCGGCGGACCTCCTCGAGCAGGAGAGCGTGACACGCTTCGACAACAAGAGACGTGACAGCAAACGCCGCAAGGCGAAGAAGCCCAAGACTCGTCAGGCCGATGCCGCGGCGCAGAAGGCTGACAGCCAGACGGCAGTGTCAGATGATAAGCCACAGGCAGAGCAGGACAATGCTCCGTCGCAGGGAAAAAGGGAAAACAAGCAGCCGCCCCGCCAGAACCAGAGGAAGAAACGGAACGACAATCGCCGCGTCCGGCGTGACAACAATGCACCCGATGCAGTGAATGGCGAGACGCAGCAGCCGGCACAGACTGAATGACGTGCCACATACCGCTATGCCAAGACGTCAGGACACAATGCTTCTGCTTGCTGCCATAGCTGTGATGCTGGCGGCCGTAGCTTCGTGTGCACGTCCCGGCACTATCTATCATCACTATGTGTCGGTCGATGATGACGGTTGGGACACATGTTCCTATGCAGTGTTTACATTCGACATCGACAGTGCGATGAGTGGCGGGGCCATAGACATCGACATTGAGCTGCGCCTTCGTCCCACATATTCCTTTGCCAATCTTTGGCTCGAAGCCTCCGACAATGCTTCTGTTCCGGCTGATTATGCCGCCGACACGCTGCAGCTCCGCACTGCCGACGATGCCGGGGTGCGGGCAGGCACCTTTTCCGCCGGGCTCTATTCGCTGTCACTTCCCTACAAACATATAGAAAGTGTGAGGCCGGGTACCATCGGTATCAGGCTGAGGCATCTCATGGGACAGTCGCCGCTGCCGGGTGTCAAGGATGTGGGCATCCGTGTGGTCAAGGCCGGGGCGGGTGATTGATTTATGGTCTGGTAATAATGACAGTTGTACAAATGAGAACTATACAATCATGCAAGTTGTTTCTGGCGGTGTCGTTGGCACTGCTTGCTTTCGTCAGGGTGTCCGGGCAAGGCCAAGCCGTGGCATACGTCCCTGCTGACGAAAATCTGGAAGCGCGCGAGCGGTTCAGGGACAGCAAGTTTGGCATTTTCATACACTTTGGCCTTTACAGCATGTTGGGCCAAGGCGAATGGGTGATGAACAACAGAAACATCGACCGCCGTGACTACGCCGCTCTTGCCGCAGCCTTTTATCCGTCACGTTTTGATGCCGCCGGGTGGGTGTCTGCCATCAAGGCTGCCGGGGCGCGTTATGTCTGCGTCACATCACGTCACCATGACGGTTTCTCGATGTTTGCCAGTGACATGACATCCTATGACATTGTCGATGCTACTCCTTTCAAGCGCGATCTGATAGGCGAGCTTGCAGCCGAATGTCACCGCCAAGGCATCGGCCTGCACCTGTACTATTCGCACCTTGACTGGATGAGGTCTGACTATCCGCAGGGCAAGACGGGACACGGCACAGGCCGTGAGCCGGGTGACGGCGACTGGGAATCTTATTACCGTTTCATGAATGGCCAGCTGACCGAGCTTCTGACCCGCTATGGCGATGTGGGTGCCATTTGGTTTGACGGCGTGTGGGATCATCCTGAAGGGTTTGACTGGAGGCTTGAGGAGCAGTATGCCCTCATCCACTCCCTGCAGCCTGCTTGCTTGGTCGGCAACAATCACCACATGGCACCCGTCCCGGGCGAGGATTTCCAGCTCTTCGAGCGGGATTTGCCGGGTGAGAACAAGGCCGGCTTCTCTGGCCAGAAAGTTTCCTCCCTGCCGCTTGAGACGTGTGAGACGATGAACCGCACGTGGGGATATGACATCACCGACGATGACTATAAGTCTGCCGGCGAGATCATACGCCTCCTTGTCCGTGCGGCAGGCAAGGATGCCAATCTGCTCCTCAACATCGGCCCGCGTCCCGACGGAGCTTTGCCCGATGAGGCTTTGCATCGTCTGGAGGAGGTGGGCAGCTGGCTCAAGGTCTATGGTGAGACAATCTATGGGACACGCGGCGGCGACATCCCGCCCAAGGGATGGGGCGTCACCACGCGGCGGGGCAATACCCTCTATGTCCATATCCTCGACTGGCAGGACAGGGGGCTGTTTTTGCCGCTTCAGTCCCGGGTCGAGCGGGCGGTGCTCTTCGATGGCCGGTCGCCGGTGGCTTTCACGCAGGACGGCGATGGTGTGTGGCTCATGCTCGATGCCGTCCCGTCGGGGACAGACACTGTCGTCGAGCTGACATTGAATCCATGATGCACCTGTTTATATTGCCACGGCGGCTACAATGAATGTTTATATTGCATATATTTGTTGCACGAATACGGGAGGCGGCTCGGCAAAGCCCGGATGCGAGCAAGTTATAATCCTTGGCTCTGCACTCGCCTTTCGCTATATTTGTCACCATCCGGACAGCTAACAGATTGATATGAAATACCTCACTCTCATCATGATGATTGCATCGGCCATGACGCTTTCATGCGGCAATGCCAAGTCGGGACACCAAGGCGGGGAACAGACAGTCCCCATGCAGGTGGTCGTCCCGTCGTTTAATGCCGACAGTGCATACTCCTATGTCAAGCGGCAGGTGGACTTCGGCCCCCGCGTGCCGGGCAGCGACGGGCACAAGGCTTGCGCGGCGTGGCTGGAGCAGAAACTCGCCGGCTTCGGGGCGAAGATATACAAGCAGAATGTACAACTCCAACGCTATGACGGCGCGTTGCTCGATGCCGTAAACATCATTGCCAGCTTTGACCCCGACAATGTCAAGCGGGTCATGCTCTGCGCACATTGGGACACCCGCCCGTGGGCGGACAACGACGATGACCCGGCCAACCACCACACACCCATCCTCGGTGCCAATGACGGCGGCTCGGGCGTAGGCGTATTGCTCGAAGTGGCGCGGCAGATTGCAGCGGCAAAGCCCGCAGTGGGCATCGACATCATGCTCTTCGATGCCGAGGACAGCGGCACGCCGCGCTTTGACAACGACGATTATGACGACCGCTCGTGGTGTCTCGGGGCGCAATATTGGGCGCACAACCCCCATCGGCAGGGCTATACCGCCCGCTACGGGCTGCTGCTCGACATGGTGGGTGCGGCCGACGCGGTCTTCTACCGGGAGGGATTCTCGCAGGACTACGCCCCATCGGTCATCGACAAGGTGTGGGACAAGGCGGCGCAACTGGGCTATTCGCACCTGTTCGTCAATGATTTCGCCGGTTACATCAGTGACGACCACGTGCCGGTCAATGAGATAGCGCGCATCCCATGCATCGACATCATCCACAATGACCCGACAACGACGGGCTTCGGTACATTCTGGCACACGGTGGACGACGACATGGACATCATCGACAAGCAGATGCTCGGCATCGTCGGCACGGTGGTGCTCAACGTCATCTACAATGAGAAGTGACACGCGGGCGGCATCGCCGGCGGCTGACAGCATTGCCGCACCGGTGGCATACGATGCCATGACAGATAGCATACGATGCCATGGGCGATAGCATACAATGCCACGGCCGTGGCATACAATGATAATGGACTTAACATCTGACCCAATGACAATAAACGAAGCACAAGACGAACTTATCGCCGAATTCGGCGAAGTGGACGACTGGATGGACAAATACCAGATGCTCATCGACCTCGGCAGCGAGCAGCAGCCCATCGACCCCGCATATAAGACCGATGACAACCTCATCGACGGATGCCAGAGCCGTGTCTGGCTGCATTCCGGGATGCGTGACGGCAGGGTCTACCTCGATGCAGAGAGCGATGCCCTCATCGTCAAGGGCATTGTGGCACTCCTCATCCGTGTGCTGTCCGGCCACACACCCGACGAAATCCTCGATGCCGACCTATACTTCATCGACCGCATAGGGCTGAAAGAACACCTGTCACCCACCCGCAGCAACGGATTGGTGGCAATGATCAAGCAGATACGCCTCTATGCACTGGCCTACAAGGCAAAGGAAAACGAATGAAACATCAATGCCCATGATCGATAATATCATACTCAGGACCCTGCGTGAACGCCGCAGCATACGTAAATACAGGGACGAACAGATTACTGATGACGAGCTTGAGGCCGTCCTCCGTGCCGGGACATTCGCCCCTACATCGCGCGGACAGCAGTCACCCTACGTCGTCGCCGTGCAGAATGTGGAGATATGCGGCCGCCTGCGCCGCATGAATGCATCGGTGATGGGCGTGGAGAGCGACCCCTACTATGGAGCCCCGACGATTGTCCTCGTGTTTGTCCCCGCCGACCATCCCAACGGGCTGTATGACGGCACGTGCGTCATGGCCAACATGATGATTGCAGCGCAGGCCATCGGGCTGGGCTCGTGCTGGATACACCGCGAGGCCGAGATGTTTGCCACCGACGAAGGGCGCGGGCTGATGCGGGCTTTCGGCCTGCCCGACGGCTTGCGCGGGGTGGGAGCATTGGCCCTCGGCTATCCCGACGGCGCACCCGCCGACCCCAAGCCCCGCAAGGACGACTACACACGCATCGTCCGCTGAGGGCGGTGCGTCAGTCGCTCACGCCTTCACATCTCTTCTTTACATGCCGTGAGACGAATTCCTCGTAGGTGCGCTTCCAGCGGTTGTGGCTCCACAGCCAATACTCGGGGGCGGCCATGATGGACTGTGCGAGCAGCCGGGCATATTCTGATGTCAGCTCATAGTTGGCGTAATCCTTGGGACGGTCGGTCATCTTGACAAACTTGGCATGATAGTAGCCCCTCCTGACCCGCCTGACATCGACGTAGAAGACCGCCGCATCAAACAGTTTGGCCAGACTCTCCGCCCCGACAAAAAAGGAGGTCTTGTGGTTGAGGAAGTCTGTCCACATGTTGATGTTGTCCCAATTGGGCGCTTGGTCAGAGATGAAGCCGATGACAAACTTCTTGTCCTGCCTCTTGCACCTCACCAGATAGCGGATGGCATCGTGCATCTCGATGTTCTGCGACTCAAACCGGTAGCGCATGCGATAGAAGAGGCGGTCGAAAGTGTCATTCTCCAGACGGTGATAGATATGGCCCCGCACCGTGTCATCCCCCTTGGTGACATAGAGCGGGAGCGACGACACCCACTCCCAGTTGCAATAATGCCCCATGTAGAGCACCGAACTTTTGCCCTCGGCAAGGTATCTGTTCACCTCGTCCACACCCTCAAACGTCATGCGCCGCCTGATCTCGCGCTCGCTGATGCTGAAGTATTTGACCGTCTCCATGAGATAGTCGCAGAAGTAGCGGTAGAACTTGCGCTCGATGACACCTATCTCCTCGGGACTTTTGTCGGGGAATGACTCGGTGAGGTTCTTATGCACGACCCGCCTGCGGTAGCCGAAGATGTGATAGACGGGATAGTAAATCATGTCTGACAAGCAATACAACACCCGCAACGGCAGCAGCGAGAAGACATGCCACAAGGGGAAAATCAGATAATAGCTCAATTTCTTCTTCATCTTCGGTCAGTGTTGCCGCACAGGGATGCGGCGGTGATGGTTAGCACTCACAATGATTTGTAAGCAAAAGTGCAACGAAATAAGTAAAAAAGTCCGTTATTTGCAACTCTACCGTGCCACGGCCTGCCCGCATCATTGCGACTGCCGGCTGCCGGCATGGCATGACAGATAAATAAACAAACATGAGAATAGGATTTGACGCCAAACGTGCCGCCCAGAATGCCACCGGGCTGGGCAACTACAGCCGCTTCGTCATCGGCTCGCTGCTCGACCTCGCGCCGGGCAATGACTATCTGCTCTATGTCCCCTCGCCGTCCAAGAACCGTTTCATCGGCGCACTGCCGCCGGCTGCACGCATGGTGTCGCCACGCGGGGTGTGGCGTGCGTGCCCTTCCCTCTGGCGTGTCATGGGGATGTCCGCCGACCTGCGGCGCGATGGGATAGACCTTTTCCACGGTCTGAGCAATGAGTTGCCGTCGGGCATCACGGGGGTGCGGGGCATGAGGAGCATTGTCACCATCCACGACTTGATATTCCTGCGCTATCCCTCCTATTACAAAGCCATCGACCGCCGCATCTATGACCGCAAGTTCCGCCGTGCCTGCATCGACAGCGACCGTATCATAGCCGTCAGCGAATGTACCAAGCGTGACATAATGTCCTATTACGGCATCGACGGGGCCAAGATAGATGTCGTCTATCAAGGTTGCGACCCGGCCTTTGCGCTGGATGTCCCGGCCGATGTCAAGGCAGCCGTGGCCCGGCGCTATGGATTGCCGCAGCAATATATATTGTATGTGGGTAGCATCGAGGAGCGTAAGAACCTCATGCTGCTCGTCGAGGCGGCAGCCATGGCCCGCACCCGTTGCCCCGTCGTGGCGGTGGGCCGCCGCACCCCCTACGCCGACCAAGTCGTGTCGTGGGCGGAGCGTCACGGCATGGCCGGCCGCCTCATGATGCTCCACGGCGTGCCATCGGCCGATCTGCCTGCCATCTATCGCATGGCTTCGCTCTTCGTCTATCCTTCGCGCTTCGAGGGTTTCGGCATCCCGCTCCTTGAGGCGCTCAATGCCGGGGTGCCTGTCATAGGCGCCACCGGCTCATGTCTGGAGGAAGCGGGCGGCGAGTCGTCGCTCTATGTCAGTCCCGACGACCCTGCTGCCTTAGCCGAAGCCATCGACACGGTCTTGGGCGACGGGGCGATGCGCGGCATGATGATAGCCCGCGGGCGTGACCATGCGGCAAGGTTCACCCGTGAGCGGTTGCTTGGCGACCTGCTAAAAACTTATGAAAAAGTATTGAACACCTAAAAAATATTTATGCTATGCGCAGACTGTTGAATGGTCTCGGCTATGTGGCCGGGATATATGCCTTCGGGATAATCGTATTTACTCTCTTCAGGCTCACGCTTTTCCTTGTCTACTCTGCTTCTTATGACGGGGCAGAGACTTTCAATGTGGCTCAAGTGGTGTATGCTTTCTGGCTTGGCTTCCGTTTTGACACGGTGGTGAGCTGCTACATATTGGTGCTTCCGTTGCTTGCGGTCATGGTCTCATCCTTTTTCCGGTCGGGACATCGTGCGGTCTACCGTGCCGTAGAGGTGTGGGCATTGGTGCTTTACCCGCTGGCTTTCCTGCTGTCGGCTGCCAACATACCATACTTTATGCAGTTTTATAAACCCATAAACTCCTCTATATGGAACTGGTTGAGTGAGCCGTCCTTTGTCTTGGGGATGATTGTGGGCGAGCGGAGCTTCCTTGTCTATCTGCTCATGCTCGTGGTGGTGCTGGCACTGTCGGCGCTGTGCGTCCATCTGTGGACCAAGGCAATGATGTCGAGGGCTGTATCTGTCACCCGGCCGGATATAACGGGGAGGGGTAAAAGTGCTTATATATCAATGATATGCACCTGTCTTGCCGTCGGTTTCATCTGTTTTGCCGGCATCCGTGGCCGCTTGGCCGTCAAGGCACCTATAAAGATTGGCACCGCTTACTTCTGCAATAACGCATTCCTCAATCAACTCGGGTTGAATCCGGTCTTCGTGTTTCTCAAGACTACAATGG
>DWUP01000050.1 GCA_020012075.1 Candidatus Avibacteroides avistercoris | reverse complement strand
GATGTACTACGGGCAGGGGGCAAGCATGGCACTGCCGATATGGGCCATATACATGAACAAAGTCTTCGCCAACCCTGACCTCGGGTATGACCAGTCCGACACGTTTGACCTGCCGGATGACTTCAATCCATGCGAAGACAAGTTGCTCGACGACTACGACATACAGACAGGGCTCGACGACGTCTTTGACTGACACCGCCAGCACTCACATCAGTGACTACGTGACATGGCCTGTCTCTGCCGGCTATCCACTGTCCACACCTCTGAAACAAATAGTTGTCGATGTGCCATAAATTGCAGGCTGCTGCGTTATTATCTGAGCCCGGGCCGAGTCATTTACATTAGTGAATTTGTAATCAAGATCTCATCTGACAGTGATTTTCAAGCATTGTTTGAAGAAAAAGCATTGTACCCAATGGGCAATATGGTCGTATGACAGAGGCGACAGGGTCGTATGCCATGGCCGTGGGGCAGGATGCCATCCCGCCCGTACCTTGGCAAAAAAAGACCTGCGGCACGAATCCGCCGGATTCATTGCCGCAGGTATGGCCTGCATGGATGCCATCCGAGGCATCACACAGTCGCTGATTCAATCGGGCAATATGACTTGCATGTCACTCGTCTTTTTGAGTCGCTTCGAATTCCTTGACCAGTCGATCCTGCACATCGCCCGGCACGAGTTCGTAGTCTGCGAAGTGCATGACAAATGATGCACGCCCCCCGGTCAGTGAGCTGAGTGCCGTCGAGTAGGATGACATCTCTTTGAGCGGCACACGTGCCTGCAATTTCTCATACCCCTTCTCGCTGCTCATGCCCATGATGACGGCACGGCGTCCCTGCAAGTCACTCATGACGTCTCCCATCTTGTCACTGGGCACGAAGACTTCGACATCATATATCGGCTCGAGCAACTTGGGGCCTGCGTTGCGGAATGCTTCGCTAAAGGCATTTCGACCAGCGAGCATGAATGACACTTCATTGGAATCTACTGGGTGCATCTTGCCGTCATAGACAATGACCCGCACGTCGCGGGCATAAGACCCGGTCAGCGGACCTTGCTCCATGCGTGACATGATGCCCTTGAGTATGGCCGGCATGAAACGTGCATCGATGGCACCACCGACGACACTATTGACGAAGACCAACTTGCCACCCCACTCGAGGTCTATGACTTCCTGTCCTTTGACAGTGACTTTGAATTCCTGTCCGCCAAACTTGTATGTATCGGGCAGCGGTGCTCCCTCTTTGTAAGGCTCGACGATGAGATGCACTTCACCGAATTGGCCTGCTCCGCCAGATTGCTTCTTGTGGCGATAGTCGGCACGTGCGGCCTTGGTGATAGTCTCACGATAGGGGATTCTCGGCTCTTCGAAGCGGACGGGTATCTTTTCATTGTTCTCGAGTCTCCACTTGAGAGTGCGCAGATGGAACTCACCCTGTCCGTGGACTAGTGTCTGGCGCAGTTCCTTGGACTGCTCGATGACCCATGTCGGGTCTTCCTCGCGCATTCGGATGAGTGCAGCCATCATTTTCTCGGTGTCAGCCTCGTTTATGGCCTTGATGGAGCGTGTGTATTTGGGGTCGGGATATTTGATGAAATTGAATCTGTGGCTGCTGTCCTTGCCATTAAGAGTGTTGCCTGTGCGGACATCCTTGAGTTTGACTGTGGCACCTATGTCTCCGGCATGCAGCTCTGTGACCTTGGTGCGGTTGGAACCAGCGACTACAAAGAGTTGTGCGAGGCGCTCCTTGCTGCCGCGGTCTGCATTGGAGAGGTCATCGCCCTCGCGGACAGTGCCGCTCATGACCTTGAAATATGAGACTTCACCGATATGTGGCTCGATGCTCGTCTTGAAGAAATAGAGTGATTCCGGCCCTGCGGGGTCGCTCGGCACGGTGTTTCCCTCTGTGTCTTCGACAGGTGGCATGTCTGAAACGAACGGGACAACATTGCCCAAGAATTCCATCAGGCGACGTACACCCATGTCCTTGCCTGCACATACGCAGAAGAGAGGGAATATGCCTCGCTGCACCAATCCCTTGCGTATGCCTTCACGCATTTCGTCTTCGGTGAGGGTGTCACTGTCGAAGAATTTCTCCATGAGTGACTCGTCATTTTCAGCAGCGGCCTCGACCAAAGCCTTGTGCAGTTCGTTAGCCTTGTCCAGTTCCTCCTCAGGAATCGGTTCAATGATTGGCGCACCGCCTTCAGGACGCCACGAATATTTCTTCATGAGCAACACGTCGATGAGAGCATTGAAGCCCGGACCACAGTTGATTGGATATTGGATAGGGACGACCTTGTTGCCATATATCTCACGCAGGCGGTGCAGCGTATCATCATAGTCACATTTGTCATTGTCAAGCTGATTGAGCAGGAAGATGACAGGTTTACCGAGTTTCTCGGTGTAGCGGAAATGGTTTTGTGTCCCCACCTCAGGGCCATACTGACCGTTGATAAGTATGAGTGCCGTATCAGTGACGTTGAGCGCGGTGACTGTGCCCCCTATGAAGTCATCTGACCCGGGGCAATCGATGATGTTGAGCTTCTTGCCATTCCATTCGACACTGAATACAGACGAAAATACAGAGTATCCGTATTCCTGCTCGACAGGGAAATAGTCACTCACAGTGTTCTTTTGTTCTACCGACCCTCTACGTTTGATTATGCCACTTTCATAAAGCATAGCCTCAGTGAGGGTCGTTTTACCCGAGCCGGCACTTCCCAGCAACGCGATGTTCTTGATTTCGTTAGTCTGATATACCTTCATGGTTATTTATGATTTAATTGTTAACAAACCACATTTCTAAACGGTGATTTATTGTTAGGCGAAAAATATAAAGTTTTTGTCCGAATTGCAAATAGTCGGCAGCCATTTTGTTTAATTTTAAATTAAAATGGGTCATAAAAACATACTTGGCAGTACATATAGACAGTAAAAATGAAAACGCCGCCGGCATTTTGACCCACAAAGCAAGCGACGGACGGTATTTGAAGGCGGCGCGGCAATATGTAAATTTGCGCCCGACAAGCCAATTGACAACCATCCATGGCCGGCATTTACCTACATATACCGTTCTGCAAGCGCCGCTGCATCTACTGTGACTTCTATTCGAGCACCGACAGCAGTAGGGCACCTTCCTATATCAATGCGCTCAAGACAGAGCTTGAGGCACGGCGCGACTACCTCGGCAACGAGCGCGTGGAGACCATCTACTTCGGCGGGGGCACTCCATCACAACTCGATGCTTCTGACATAGGAGGCCTGATCACTCACATCAGGCGCACATTCGACACTTCAGACATGGCGGAGATAACCGTCGAGGCCAATCCTGACGACATAACAAGCGACTACCTCTCCCGCCTGCGCGAAGCCGGTGCAAACCGCATCAGCATTGGCGTCCAATCGTTTGACGACAAGCGTCTCGCCTTCCTGCGGCGCAGACACGATGCGGCACAGGCATGCAGGGCTGTCGAGGCGTGCTATGACAATGGATTTGACAATGTCAGCATAGACCTCATCTATGGCTTGCCTGACGAGTCGTGCGACCAATGGACAAATGACCTGAGGCAGGCCGTCAGCCTCGGCGTGGAGCACATCTCTGCCTATCACATCATCTATGAGGATGGCACGCCTCTGACAGACATGCTCGGACGTCACGAGATCAGACAGACGAATGAAGACGAGAGTGTGAGACAATTTGAAACCATGTGTGACATTCTCTCCGGGGCGGGATATATACATTATGAGATTTCCAACTTTTGCCTGCCGGGACGGCACTCGAGGCACAACACCGCCTATTGGCAGAACAAGCCATATCTGGGTTGCGGGGCATCTGCACACTCATATAACCTTGCAACTCGGCAGTGGAACGTGAGAGACATCACAGCCTACATTGATGGTGTGACGCACGAAGGAGTATATTATGAGGTAGAACAACTCGACACGGCCACACGCTACAACGAATATGTCATGGTGTCACTGCGCACCATGTGGGGAGCAGACACGCACGTCATAGCATCACGCTACGGGCAAGAGTTTGCCGACCTGTTTGTCAAGGCGGCCGAAAAGCACATCAGCGGCGGATGTCTGGCCGTCGAAGGCACAATATTCAGACTGACGAGGCACGGGATACTCCTCTCGGACGGAGTGATAAGCGACTTGATGTGTGTGGTCTGAAATGAATTTGTAATGATTGCCCTAATTGATTACATTTGCAGCCGCACAAACCGAAAAAGATGGTCAAGATGGACAAACCGCAAGTCGTCGTCATAATCAACCCACACGCCGGCACACACGGCAAAGACAAGCTGGCCGCGATGATTGACGCACGCCTCGACGAGGCGGGGATGACACACGAGACCATCACGACCCTCCACGCAGGACATGCCGAAGAGATAGCAAGGCAATATGCCGGGAGTGCCGACCGCATCATAGCAGTCGGCGGTGACGGCACTGTCAATGAGGTGGGACGCGCACTCATCGGCTCACAGACGGCACTGGCCATCATCCCATGCGGCTCTGGCAACGGGCTGGCACGCGACCTGCAGATCCCAATGCGCAAGGAGGCAGCCATCAGGACAGCCATCATGGGCGACAGGAGGGCAATAGACCACGGGATGATTGACGGCAAGCCATTCTTCTGCACATGCGGCACGGGCTTCGACGCCACGGTGAGCATGAGTTTCGCCAATGCCGGCAAACGCGGCTTCACGACCTACATGGAGCGCGCCTTGACCGAACTGCTCAACTATGCGCCCACGACCTACCGCCTTACTGCAGATGACGGTGCGACTATCGAGACCAAGGCTTTCCTCATCGCATGTGCCAACGCCGCACAATATGGCAACAATGCCTTCATCGCACCACAAGCCGCCATAGACGACGGACTGATGGATGTCACCATCGTCGAGCCATTCACCCCACTCGACATCCCGGCCCTCGTAATCCAACTGTTCACCAAGACAATCGACAAGAACAGCAATATCAGGGCACTCCGTTGCAAGCACCTCATCATCGAGACCGACCACGATTGCCCGGCACACTTCGACGGAGACCCCGTCATGCTCGGCAAGACTATCGACATAAGCATAGTCAGACGCGGGCTCAACGTCATTGTCCCAACGGACAAAGACATAAAAAAGCGAATGCGCTACACTATCTCGCAGAGATACAAAATGACAATCGAAGACCTGCTGCACTGCACGGAATACATCGAAAGCCTGAACAACAACATCGGCAAAAAAATAGGCGACAGAAACCGCGAAGTACTCGAATTCATCAAACGGAACAAAGAGGAACTCCTCGCCTCAATCCAGCGACTGGCCAACAAACGCTGAGTCACATCCCGCCCGCGGCAATGATATCGGCGGACAATTGCGCACTGTCGGGCATGGCAAGCCAAGTATATGTGCTATATATCACCCCGTCGGGACGCGCAATGACAACAAACGGTATGCCCTCATCAGTAAAAGCATCATAGACAGTGCGGTCGGCCTGCGCCGAGTAGGGCATCGTCAGACCATGTGCTGCCCAGAACGGTGCAATCTCGTCAGCAAGCTGGGCGCGACTGATGCACAGCAGCGACAAATCATCCGCGACACGATGTGCATCATAGACCGTCTGAAGCACAGGCAACTCATGCTGGCAGTCGGGACACTGAGTGTCGAAGAAAGCAAGCAACGACACA
>DWUP01000049.1 GCA_020012075.1 Candidatus Avibacteroides avistercoris | reverse complement strand
CCGACAGTGTCAGCCAGCTTCACACGTGGCGTCGGCAGCACCGATGCCGTGTCGTGGGTGATGACGGCACTGTCACGTCCGCCGCGTGTCAGTATCAATGTCTTGAGGCCGCAGTGGCCGAGGAGCCGCTGGCAGAATTGCAGGTCGTCGGTGCAGGCTATGGCGGGAAACATGGCTTTGACCGTAGTGACTTCATCCTCGTTTAGCTTGAGGATATTGCACCGCCTGATTGAGGCGGCGATTACCCCTTCGTCATAAAAATCCTGCCTCAGATTGATGTCGAAGATGCGCAGTGTCCCCTCGTCGGCAGGCATGGCGTCGATAAACCGGCCTATCGTCGTGCGCGAGCACTCGCTGCGCTGTGCCAGCGACCCGAAGCAGACGGCGCGTGCATCGTGCGCCAGAGCCGCCAGAGTGTCGGTGTAGTGGATGTTGTCCCATGCCACGCCGGTAGTTATGTCATATACCGGTATGCCTGATGCATCGACGGTGACGCCGACTGTGCCGGTGGGGTAGCCGACCGTCTCAAGATGATGGGCCAAGTGCCTCTTGTCGAGTTCTTGTTTTATTTCGTTCCCGAGTTCATCATCGCCGACGGCACTGACCACCGTGCCGCCGAGCCCGAGCTGTGAAGTGTGGTAGGCAAAGTTGGCAGGTGCGCCGCCGAGGCGTTTCCCCTCGGGGAGCATGTCCCACAGCACTTCGCCTAAGCCTATGACCGAGTCTCTCATTGTCTGATTCTTTATATGTTGTTTCTGGGGCAAAGTAACGCAAAATTGTCGTCCGTCGTATGCGCCCGGCTGTGACATTGTGTGTCATGCGGCGTGGCATACGGTGTTTCTGCCTGTGGCATACTGCCCTGTGGCTCGTGGGGTAGTATGCTGTCGCGGCAGGGTCGTATGCCACAGGAGGCACGTGGCGGCATAAAAAATATCCGCGGGCGGCATGTGGGTGCCGTCCGCGGATTGTCATTAATCGGAATGTGGCGTGTCCGCTCAGATCATGTCGATTGTCCTCTTGATGAATGTCGAGAGTGATTGCCCCTTGAGCATGTTGTTTTGCAGCAGGGCGATGTCGATGAGCTGTCTGACGAGCGACTGTCCGTCGGCGAAGCCCTTGAGTATCTCCTCTTTCTTCTTACGCAATTCGTCGAGCTGCTTGTCGCCTTCGGCTATGGCGTCCTTGTTTTTGTCATAGTCCTTGCGGAGTTCTGAGATTTCATCGAGTTTCTTGTCGATTTCTTCCCTTATCGGTGTGACGCTGGCGTCGCATTCTTTGGCCTCGGCCTCCATGATGCGTCTGACCAAGTGGTGGTCGCTATTGACCACGAGGCTGTACATGCCCGGCATTTCGCCGTAGAATGACATTCCGGGCTGGAATTGTGCCACGTCTCTCATCCTGCGCATGTATTCGCTCTGTGTGATGACGATGGGCTGTGCGCCTTCGCCCATGGCTTTGACCTGCACGTCAAAGTTCACCTTGTCCAGATGCGGCAGCTGTGTCTTGAAGATTGTCGAGGCTATGTCTGCTGTCTTGGCATCGGCGTCATTTGTCGTGTCGTCTTTGCGGATGAGGTTGTCGGTGAGGTCGCTGTCTACGCGGGTGAAGCGTGACTTCTCCAGTTTCTCCTCGAGCATCTGCACTGTGGGTATGTCGAGTTGTCCGTCCATGAACAGCACGCTGTAGCCTTTGCTGTTGGCTGCGTCGATGTAGTCATATTGGTCGTTTCTGTCGGTGGCGTAGAGGTAGACCAGCGTGCCGTCCTTGTCGGTCTGGTTGTCCTTGATGAGGGTCTTGTATTCGTCGAGGGTGAAATATTTGCCCTCTGTGTCCTTGAACAGGGCAAACTTGCTTGCGCGGTTGTAGAACTCGTCGTCGGTCAGCATGCCATAGTTGATGAAGACTTTCAGGTCGTCCCACTTCTCCTCAAACTGTTTGCGGTCGTTGTTGAAGATTGATTGCAGGCGGTCTGCTACTTTCTTGGTGATATAGGTCGAGATTTTCTTCACGTTGGAGTCGCTCTGCAGGTAGGACCTCGACACATTGAGCGGGATGTCCGGCGAGTCGATCACACCGTGCAGCAGGGTCATGAAGTCGGGCACGATGCCCTCGACACTGTCGGTCACGAAGACTTGGTTGCAATAGAGCTGGATTTTGTTGCGGCTCAGCTCGATGTTGCTCTTTATCTTGGGGAAGTAAAGGATGCCTGTCAGGTGGAACGGATAGTCCACATTGAGGTGTATCCAGAAGAGCGGCTCGTCTTGCATGGGGTAGAGGTGCGAGTAGAACTTCTTGTAGTCTTCGTCTTTCAGCTCGCTCGGTTTCTTGGTCCACAGTGGCTCGACATTGTTGATTATATTGTCCTCGGCGGTCTCTACCTCCTTGCCGTCTTTCCATTCTTTCTTTTTGCCGAAAGCGATGGGCACCGGCAGGAATGAGCAGTATTTGGTCAGCAGGCCGCGTATCTTGCTCTCGTCCACGAATTCCCGGCAATCCTCGGCAATGTGCAGGATTATGTCCGTGCCGCGTGCGGTGCGGTCGGCTTTTTCAATTTCGAATTCCGGGCTGCCGTTGCATGTCCATTTGACAGATTCGGCGTCGTCCTTGTATGACTTGGTTACCAGTTCTACTTTGTCTGCCACCATGAATGCCGAATAGAAGCCCAATCCGAAGTGTCCGATTATGCCTGTGGCATTGTCCTTGTACTTCTCCATGAAGTCGGTTGCCCCCGAGAATGCTATCTGGTTGATGTATTTGTCTATTTCCTCCTCGGTCAGCCCGATGCCATGGTCAGAGATGGTGATGGTATTGGCGTCCTTGTCTATGCTGACATTGATTGTCAGGTCTCCGAGGTCTCCCTTGAAGTCGCCTACCGATGCGAGTGTCTTGAGTTTTTGTGTGGCGTCTACGGCATTTGAAATCAGTTCGCGGAGGAAAATCTCGTGGTCACTGTACAGGAATTTTTTGATGATGGGGAATATGTTTTCGGTTGTTACCCCAATATTTCCTTTTTGCATGATTTATATTGTTTTTATGTTGTTGTCGTTCTATGGTGTCTTTTTGCAAATAGCATACCATGCCAATTGCAGCGACATTTTGTCATGGATGACATGGCTGTCATGTCTGCCGGTGTGGCAAACGTTGCCGATTAATGAATGGGTAAGCCCGGCCTCATGCGAGGCCGGGCTTACGTCCTGTCATGGATGTGTCATTGGCGGGCGGTCACTTCGCCTTTTGGCTCGAGTGTCACGTCCAGACAGCTGCCGTCGGCGCGTGCCGTGACGTGGATGTCATAGTGCCGGTCGTCGGCCGTCAGGAGCTGTTGTGAGATGGCATCCTCCAAGTTGTCCTGAATGCAGCGTCTCAGCGGCCTTGCCCCGAATTGCGGGTTATAGCCGTGGTCGATGACATAGGCTGTGACACTCTCGTCTGCCAGCAGGGTGTGCCCCAGATGGGCGATTCGTGCCGCGAGCTTGTCGATCTCGAGCCGCACGATGGTGCGCAGTGAGTCGCGTGACAGAGGGTCGAAGGTGACTGTTTCGTCCACGCGGTTTATGAATTCGGGCGAGAATGTCTTGTCCAGAGCCTTGGTCATGACGCTCTCGGCGTAGGCTTTGTCACTGCCTCCGGTGTTGTTGAATCCGATGCGTTGCGGGAAATCTTTCAACTGCCGTGAGCCTATGTTGGACGTCATGATGATTATCGTATTCTTGAAGTCCACTGTCCGTCCGTAGCTGTCGGTCAGACGTCCCTCGTCCATGATCTGAAGCAAGATATTGTACACCTCTGAATGTGCTTTCTCGATTTCGTCGAGCAGGATTATCGAGTAGGGGTGCTTGCGGACTTGCTCGGTGAGTTGTCCTCCCTCTTCGTATCCGACATATCCCGGGGGCGCTCCGACGAGGCGCGAGACGTTGTATTTCTCGGTGTATTCGCTCATGTCGATTCTGATGAGTGCGTTGCTGTCGCCGAACATGAATTCGGCGAGCTGCTTTACCAAGTATGTTTTGCCCACACCTGTCGGTCCGAGGAAGAGGAATACGCCTATCGGCTTGCCGGTGTTGTTGATGCCGACACGGTTGCGGATGATTGACCGGCAGATTGTGTCGATGGCATTGTCCTGACCTATGACCTTGGCTTTTAGAGCCTTTGCCATGCCGATGAGCCGCTCTTTCTCGCTTTTTGCCAGACGTTGCACGGGGATGCCCGTCATGTCTGACACGATGGCTTCGATTGTGTCGGTGTCGATGGTCTGGCGGTTTTCTTTCAGCTCGTGTTCCCAGTCCTTGCGTGCTTCGAGGAGCTCGATTTGCATCCGTTTTTCCTTGTCGCGTATGTTGGCTGCCGTCTCGAAGTCTTGCTTGTCTATTGCGGCCTGCTTGTCGCGTTTGAGGCTGTCTATTTCGTCCTCCATGCGTCGTATGCCGTCGGGCAGTGTGACGTTGGCGGTGTGTGCGCGTGCCCCGGCTTCATCGAGCACGTCGATGGCTTTGTCGGGGAAGGCGCGCCCGCTGACGTAGCGTTGTGACAGTTCGACACACGCCTTGATGGCGTCTGGTGTATAGGTCACGTTGTGGAAGTCCTCGTATTTGTCCTTTATGTTGGTGAGTATGGTGAGTGTCTCGTCTGCCGACGGTTCATCGACCACTACTTTCTGGAATCGTCTGTCGAGTGCTCCGTCTTTTTCGATGATTTTGCGGTATTCCTCGTTGGTTGTGGCTCCGATGCATTGGAATTCGCCTCGTGCCAATGCAGGCTTGAGCATGTTGGCTGCATCCATTGACCCGGCTGCCGAGCCTGAGCCGACGATGGTGTGCAATTCGTCGATGAAGAGGATTATGTCGCGGTTGGCCTTGAGTTCCTGTATTATGTTTTTGATGCGTTCCTCGAATTGTCCGCGGTATTTTGTCCCTGCCACCACCGATGCGAGGTCGAGTGACAGGATGCGTTTGTTGAAGAGCACGTGTGAGACGTTGTGTTCTCTGATGCGGATGGCCAGCCCTTCGACGATGGCCGATTTGCCTACTCCCGGTTCGCCAATCAGCACGGGATTGTTTTTCTTTCTGCGGCTGAGGATTTGTGACACGCGCATTATCTCGCGGTCTCTGCCCACGACCGGGTCGAGGCCGCCTTGGTCGGCCAGCGTGGTCAGGTCTGTGCAGAACTGGTCGAGTGCCGGTGTGGCCGACTTGCCGGTGTCGCGGCGTGCGGTCTTGTCGTATGCCGGGGCGTCTGTCTGTTCGTCGTCGCCGCCGAATGACATTTCGACATCTTCCTTGTCTTCGCTTTCTTCCTGCACCATGTCTTTCACTTTGTCGTATGTGATGCCCATCCTCTTGAGGATGTCGCTGGTGAATGAATTGTTGGCATTCAGTATGGACAGCAGCAGATGCTCGGTGTCTGCCGAGGCGGCTCCTGTCCGCTGTGCTTCCTGCAATGACCCTCTCAGGACGTTTGTACTCGATTGTGTGAGTGCTATGTCGCTGACGGCCATGAATGAGGGGTCTGAGGTGTTTTCGACGAATTTTTCTATTTCGTCCCTCAGCACGTCGAGCTGCGCTCCCAGTGCTTGCAGGATGAGGCATGCTTTGTATCCTGCATCCCTCATGAGGCCGAGTGCGAGGTGTTCGGTCGTGACATAGCGGCTATGTAGTCTCGCGGCTTCCTCTTTGCTGAATATGAGGAGTTGCGATATCTGTTGCGAAAAATCTGTTACCATTTGATTCGTGCTTGTTTATTTCAGTCTTTTGCAAAATCCATGCCACAGATGGCATACGGTGCAGGGAGCGATGGGGTCGTATGCCGTCGGGCGGAACATTGTATGCCATTGCCCTTGGGGTCTGACCTAAAGCCGTCTGTCATACGACCCTGCCGGCAGCACTCCCTTGACGTCATAGATTACTCCTCTGTCGCGCAGGAGGCTGCGCAGGTCCATCGACCTGAATGTGTCGTGGGCCGTGCAGAGGATGATGCAGTCAAACAGGTCCCGGCCGGGCTGTGGGGCGGCGGACTGCAGGTCGATGCCGAAGTCGCGGCTGACTGATGCCGCATCGACCCACGGGTCGTGGATGGTGATGTGTGGCGTGTATTGGGCGAGTGTGTGGTAGATGTCGATGACTTTGGTGTTGCGTGTGTCCGGGCAATTCTCCTTGAAGGCGAAGCCGAGGAGCAGTATCCGTGAGTCTTTGACGCGCACGTCGTTGAGGTTCATCAGCTTGATGGCTTGATTGGCCACATAGTCGCCCATCGAGTCATTGATCCTGCGTGCCTCTGTCATGACACGTGGCAGCACTCCGCTCAGTTTGGCGCGCTGGATGAGGTAGTAGGGGTCGACGCTGATGCAATGGCCGCCGACCAGGCCGGGACGGATGTCGATGAAGTTCCATTTGGTCTTTGCTGCCTCTATTACGTCGCCCGTGTCGATGCCCATCGCATTGAAAATCTTTGCCAGCTCATTCATCAGTGCGATATTGACGTCGCGCTGTGTGTTCTCGATTATCTTGGCGGCCTCGGCCACCTTGATTGATGGGGCTTTGTGGGTGCCGTTTTTGAGGACGGAATTATAGAGTGCGTCTATTTCGTCGGCTGCCTCCGGTGTCGAGCCTGATGTTATCTTTTTGATGTTTTCGACCGTGTGCACCTTGTCGCCCGGGTTTATGCGCTCGGGGGAGTAGCCTGCATAGAAGTCATGGTTGAGCCGCAGCCCCGACTCGCGTTCGATGAGCGGCACACATATTTCCTCGGTTACGCCGGGATAGACCGTCGATTCATATATGACGATGTCGCCATGCCCGATCACCCTGCCTATGCTGCGGCTGGCTTCGACGAGTGGGGTCAGGTCGGGCTGCCTGTTGCCGTCGATCGGGGTGGGGACGGTGACGATGTATACGTTGC
This sequence comes from Candidatus Avibacteroides avistercoris, assembly GCA_020012075.1. GTDB lineage: Bacteria > Bacteroidota > Bacteroidia > Bacteroidales > Bacteroidaceae > Avibacteroides > Avibacteroides avistercoris. The sequence continues at coordinate 6,272 of DWUP01000049.1, read as the reverse complement.
AGTCGCGCAGTCCGTCGAGGTCTGTCGTGCATCGCATCCCGCCACGCAGGGCTGCTGCTATGGTGTCGCTGCCCACTTCCAGAGTGTCGTCGGCGCCGCTGTTGAGCCGGCTGACCCGCAGGGCATTGATGTCATAGCCCACCACCTCATGACGCGTCGCGAAAAGACAAGCCAGAGGAAACCCGACATAGCCGAGTCCGATGATACCTATTTTATATCTCTTGGTCTTCAAAAGGCGGTCGGTTTTGTGACCCGGCTGCAAATGTAGCAAAATTGCCGGTGAAATCATCTCTTATGTGCTTTTTACCGTTGCGGTCCATGCCCTGTCGTGCCGCAGGCAGCAGGCGGCGATGGGTGTGCTGCTGATGCCGCTTGTTTGCCCGGCAGGGGAGCAATCGAATAAATTAACAGTTTTTTTGCATGTCATTGGCATTTGTACTATATTTGGGCTTATTGCTCACATTTCAAATAAGTGATTTATGAACCAACTATTGAATGTCAATGTCTATTCAGAGGTAGGTGCGCTGCGCGGTGTCATAATCCACTCGCCCGGCGCCGAGGTCTCGAGCATGGCGCCCACTGAGACCGAGGGTGCATTGTTCAGCGACATCATCAACATGTCGGTGGCGCACCGCGAGTATGCTACTATCTCAGATATCCTGTCACGCTTTGCTGCCACCTATGAGGTGCGTGACCTGCTGACCGCAATATTGGAGGATGAGACAGCCAAGCAGCAAGTCCTCGACCGCATCGAAGCCGTCGAGCCGTCGATAGGTGAGAAGTACAAGGGCCGCAGGCTGAAAGATTGCTTGCTCGACACCGATGCCGGGACGTTGGCACGTATGCTGATCGAGGGCGTGGAGTTTGAACGCGACAACGTGGAGCGCTTCTTCAGCAAGGATCGCTATCTGCTCGTGCCGATGTACAACTTCTTTTTCACGCGCGACTCGTCCATGGCTCTGGGCAATAAGGTGCTGGCGGGCAAGATGGCAAATGCCGTGCGCGACCGCGAATCGGTGATTATGCGCTCGATTTTCGACTTTACTCCTGAATTCAAGACCGAGGTCATCGACCTGTCTCCCTACGACACGCGCCCTGCTTCGCCTATCACGATCGAGGGTGGCGACGTGCTGATGGTCAGCCGTGATGTGGTGGTAGTGGGCTGTGGGCTAAGGACTACGCCGCGGGCCATTGATGCTCTCATCGACAGGCTTGCCAACTTGTCGGGCGGACGGGAGATGCATGTCTTCGTGCAGGAGCTGCCGCGCTCGCTCGAGTCCTTTATCCATCTCGACATGGTGTTTACGATGATCGACCGTGACAAGTGTATGATTTATGAACCGGTCATACGCAACAGCCGGCAGTTCCGTACACTCCACGTCAGGATATGTGACGGCCGTCAGGTGGAGCTCAAAGCCGAGAACGGTCTCCTCGAGGGACTTGCCTCTGTGGGTATAGAGCTTTCGCCGGTCTTCTGCGGCGGTGATGTGCCGGTCAATCAGCAGCGCGAGCAGTGGCACAGCGGGGCAAACTTCCTTGCAGTCGGGCCCGGCAAGGTGCTGGGCTATGCACGCAACTCACATACGGCGGAAACGATGAACAAGGCCGGCTTCGAAATCATTCGTGCCGCTGATGTCATCGATGGCAAGGTGGATATTGCGCGCCATGACAAATTCTTCATCACGCTCGATGTCTCGGAGCTGGCGCGCGGAGGCGGCGGCCTGCGCTGCATGACGATGCCCGTGCACCGCGATGACATCTGATGCTGCCGTGACAGGGTCTGATGCCATGGCGGATAGGGTCTGACCCTGTGGCCGGCGGGGTCTGATGCCATTTGAGCCGGCATACCATGCCACGGCCGTTGTGGCCGGCAGATAAAAAAGCGAAGGCATGACCCACGGGTCATGCCTTCGCTGCTTGTGTGTCTATGGCCTTGCCGGCCGTGCGGATGATTACATCATGCCGCCCATGCCACCCATTCCGGGAGCTCCCATAGGCATATCATTCTTCTCCTCTTTCTTCTCGACAATCACACATTCAGTGGTCAGGAACATGCCTGCGATAGATGCTGCATTCTCAAGTGCCACACGTGCTACCTTTGCAGGGTCTACGACACCGGCTGCGTGGAGGTTCTCGAAGCGGTCGAGGCGTGCATTGTAGCCGAAGTCGCCCTTGCCCTCGCGCACTTTCTGTACGACCACTGCGCCTTCTTTGCCTGCATTGGCGACGATTTGTCTCAGCGGTTCCTCGATGGCGCGTTTGATGATTTCGATACCGGTCTGCTCGTCGTCGTTGTCACCCTTGAGGCTTTCGAGCGCGTCGATGGCACGGATGTATGTCACGCCACCGCCCGGCACGATGCCTTCTTCGATTGCCGCACGTGTCGCGCAGAGTGCGTCATCGACCCGGTCTTTCTTCTCTTTCATCTCTACTTCTGATGCTGCGCCGACATAGAGCACTGCCACGCCGCCTGACAATTTGGCCAGACGCTCCTGCAATTTTTCTTTGTCATAGTCTGAAGTAGTGGTCTTGATCTGAGCCTTTATCTGATTGCAACGTTCCTTGATAAGCTCTTTGTCGCCTCCACCATTGACGATGGTCGTGTTGTCTTTTGTGACGGTGACTTTCTGTGCTGTGCCGAGCATTTCCAGTGTGGCCTGGTCGAGGCGGAGTCCTTTCTCTTCGCTGATTACTACGCCTTTGGTCAGGATTGCGATGTCCTCAAGCATCTCTTTCCTTCTGTCGCCGAAGCCCGGGGCTTTGACTGCACAGATCTTGAGGTTGGAGCGCAGACGATTGACGACCAGTGTTGTCAGTGCTTCGCTGTCCACATCTTCGGCTATTATAAGGAGCGGACGGCCGGTCTGTACGGCAGGTTCGAGGATGGGGAGCATGTCCTTGAGGTTGGAAATCTTCTTGTCATAGATGAGGATGTAGGGATTTTCCATGACACACTCCATCTTCTCGGTATTGGTGACGAAGTAAGCCGACAGGTAGCCGCGGTCAAACTGCATGCCTTCGACCAGTCCGATGGTTGTCTCGGTTGTCTTGGCCTCTTCGATAGTGATGACACCGTCTTTTGACACTTTGCGCATGGCATCTGCGATGAGTTTGCCGATTTCGGGGTCGTTGTTGGCAGAGACTGATGCTACTTGCTCGATTTTCTCATAGTTGTCGCCGACCATCTCTGCCTGGCTCTTGATTGAGTCTACCACTGCAGCCACGGCCTTGTCGATACCTCTCTTGAGGTCCATCGGGTTGGCACCTGCGGTCACGTTCTTCAGACCCACATTGACGATTGACTGTGCGAGGACTGTCGCTGTCGTAGTGCCGTCGCCTGCATCGTCGCCTGTCTTTGATGCTACCGACTTGACGAGTTGTGCTCCGGTGTTCATGAACGGGTCTGCCAGTTCTATCTCTTTGGCTACCGTCACGCCGTCCTTGGTGATGTGGGGGGCACCGAATTTCTTTTCGATGATGACATTGCGGCCTTTAGGACCGAGTGTCACTTTTACGGCATTTGCTAATTCGTCCACGCCTTTCTTGAGCTGGTCGCGTGCGTCTATATTAAAAAGGATGTCTTTTGCCATGATTTTATGATTTTGAATGTTGTTGTTTCACTGTTAGTCTTGTCGTCACGCTTGTTTTATCCGAGGACTGCTAGGACGTCGCTCTGATGCATGATCAGATATTTCTCACCGTCGATTTCGACCTCGGTGCCCGAGTATTTGCCATAGAGGACTTGATCGCCTGCTTTGAGCACCATTTCTTCGTCTTTCGTGCCGTTTCCGACAGCTTTCACTTCACCTTTCAATGGTTTTTCCTTTGCGGTATCGGGGATGATGATACCGCCGATTGTCTTTTCTTCTGCCGGTGCGGGCAGGATGATGACTCTGTCAGCCAATGGTTTTACGTTCATAATGGTTTTATTTTTAATGTTGTTCAATCTGTTGTTCCGGGTCTTCATTGGTGAGACCCACTCATCTCTTTGCCAAAAGTGTGCCATTGTCGTCCGGGTGTCTTATTTGGTGGCTGTGGTGACAATGTGTCAGTATTCACTGCCACCGATGACATGGCATCTGTGTCGTGCCCTGCATCCCGTGTCAGTCGGAGTCATGCGGTGTGTGTCATTAACCTTTTTTAGCCGGCGCGGGATGACAACGTCGTGCCGGGCGTGACTACTTTTGCAGCCGTTTTAATAATAATTAATAATCTGCTGTATGCTGAAGTTGCAGTCATTGAAGGGGCATGGCTCCATGCTCTGTGCCAACACGATGTGGGGGCTGATGTCGCCGGTCGCCAAGCTGGTGTTCATCGGCGGTGTGGTAGGGCCGCTCGTGATGACCAATCTGCGGGTGGTCGGTGCGATGTTGTTGTTTTGGCTTGTTTCGCTGTTTATGCCGCGCGAGACAGTGCGTCCGCGGGACCATGTCAAGTTGTTTGTGGCGTCGCTGCTCTCGATAGTGTTCAACCAAGGGTGCTTCATTTTCGGTGTCAGCCTCACATCTCCGGTCGATGCATCTATAATCACGACGAGTATGCCGCTCGTGGCAATGGTCCTCGCCGCCATATATTTGGGCGAGCCGATCACCGGCCGCAAGGTCATGGGTATCGCTGCAGGGGCGGCGGGCGCGCTGATGCTGATAGTCGGTGGCAGTGCGTCGGTGCCGGATGCATCGCATGTGGGCTCGACCCGCATCTGGGGTGACCTGCTGGTGCTGCTGGCGCAATGCAGCTATGCTTCGTATATCGTGTTGTTTAAGAACTTCGTCTCGCGCTATTCCCCGGTGACGTTGATGAAGTGGATGTTTACCTATTCGTTTATCTGCCTTACTCCGTTTTCCTACACCACGTTTGTTTCGACAGAGTGGGCGGCATTGGACTTCGAGTCAGTGGCGGGGATTGCCTATGTGGTGGTGTGCGGCACGTTTGTCCCCTATCTGCTTGTCGTGGTGGGACAGAAGAACCTGCGCCCGACAGTCGCCGGCATGTACAACTATGTGCAGCCCGTCGTGGCCGCTGTCTTGGCGGCATGTTGGGGCATGGATTCGTTCAATCCGGTCAAAGTACTGTCCGTCGTGCTCATCTTCGCGGGTGTGTGGCTCGTGACATCCAGCAAATCGCGGGCTCAGATGTCTGCCGACGGCGATGCTCACTCGGCTGATGGCAGGTCGTGACGCTTGTCGTCGAGGCCGGCGAGCCTCAGTGCGCGGCCGAGGTCATAGCGGCCACGGCCGCGGGTGGATTTGCCCCACTCGATGATGTGGCGGGGGCATCGGTGCAGGCAGGCCATGCAGTGTGTGCATTTGCTCCCCCACCGTGGGCCGTCGGGGGTGATGGCTATGTTGGCAGTCGGGCAGGCTTTGGCACAGATGCCGCAGCCGTTGCAGTCGCCGTCGATGTGAAACCGGCGTGCACTCACCATGAATTTCTGAAACATGGGGCTGACGACGTAGGTCTTTGCCCAAGCCATGCGGCCCTCGGTGACCGACACTTCGCGGGCGCGGGCGAGGACTTTGCGGGCAATGCCATCGGTCATCCGTGCGGCGGCGCGCAGCTTGTCGGCCATCAGCCCGTCGCTGTCGAGGTCGAACATCGGGACGTAGGTGTTGGGCATCTGCACCGACCATGCCGCGTCGATGCCGAGCAGCCGGCCGAGACGTTGCATGGCTTTGCCCGCATCGTCGCCGCAGGTGCAGACGACGTAGGTGTAGGGCAGGGGCGCGCGCAGCACGTCGCGCACGAAACGCTTGACCGGCACGGGCGCGTCCCACGAATGGATGGGGAATACCAGCCCGACCCGGCGTGCCGTCGCCAGCATCGCACGCGCCTCGTCATCGGTGAGCCGCATCATGTCGGCTACTGTGTCGCCGGTCGCCGCACCGAGCCTCTCTGCCACCCACTTGGAATTTCCGTTGCCCGAGAAGTAGAATATCATGTCCTGTCGCTTGTCATCGCTATGGCTGCGAAGTTACACAAAAATGCCCACGTGTCATGCACCTGCCGCCGTCATCCTATGACACCGCCGTGGGGTCAGACCCTGTGAGCGATAGCATACGGTGCTATGGGCCGCAGGGTCGTATGTTATCGTCGTGGGGTGGTGTGTCATCCCGGTATGAGTGAGGCGCGGTATTGGCCGGGTGACATGCCGAGGTGCTTTGCCACATAGCGGCAGAAGTAGGAGACGGATGAGAAGTGCATCTCGTCGGCTATCTGCGTGATGGACATCTGGGGGTTGTCGAGGTAGCTGCGCACCATCTGCACGGCATAGC
>DWUP01000048.1 GCA_020012075.1 Candidatus Avibacteroides avistercoris | reverse complement strand
GCCGTGGGACAATGATTCCCCACACGGCACCGCCCCTGTCCATCTGTCAGGCAGGATGACAGCCGTCACTTGCCCTTGTCCTGCGGCTCGTCGTCACCGGCATCATATTCGTCGAAGGCTTGCCCGGCAGTCTTTTCCAACTCCGCACACATCATCTCCATATCGGCATCGCTGTCAGGTCTCATGTTGTAACAGATGTTGTCGATGCGTGCAAACACGTTCATCCTCATATGTCCGTCACGCCGCATAGTACTCCTCATGCCCTCGGCATCATAGTTGAACGCGGCGGCATGGTCTATCGACAGCGACCGTGCGACGGCCTCGACGTCTTGGTTTGCGCCCATATAGGTGAATATCCAGCCTTTCCCTTTGAGTCGCTCGACGAGCTTCACTATCCTGCGTCCGTCATATTCGCGCGAGTCATTCTCCATTCCGTCGGTTATGACCGTGACCATGACGACGGCACTCTTGTCATCGCCCACCGTCTTGTCGAGCTTCGTGAGCGAAAAGCCCATGGCATCAAAGAGCGGAGTACGGCAGCAAGGCACGTAATCGTCGAGCGTGAGGGGACGGACATCGGCGACCGGGACCGTGTCATAGACCGTGTCCATCGTGCAACTACAGAATGTCACGAGCGAGACGAACTGGTCCTGCGTGGCGGAATATTGCTCCTGAGCCTTGCGGATGCCCGACAGTGTCTCGTTGAAGCCACTGACTGCGGACTCGCGCAGGCAAGACATCGAGCCGCTGCGGTCGAGGATAATGAGGTTGTAGACCTTGACCTTGCCGCTGCCGGCACCTGAGGCGGAAGCTGACGATGCGGTGGAATCACACTTACGGTCAGCGCATTCAGCGCCGACTAAAAAATCTTTTAACGATTTCATCTGTTTGAAATTTTAGGTTTGAACAAATAACAATTGCCAAAAAACACCTCCATAGACGACGCGGCACGGCACGCCCACGGCTGCCACACACGATGAAGTCATGCTATAAGGGGGAATCTTGTGCTTTCAGAGCGCAAATATAAGCATCGCAATGACAGACACCAAAAATCCGGCATAAGATCTTCACGCAATCTTCACCGCACCACCGCAAGACGACGGACAGATGAGGCTGCCGTGGCATACCACCACAACGGGAATAGCATACAACCCTAACAGCGATAGCATACGACCCTAACTACTATGGCATACAACCCCACGAGAACAGCATACGACCCCACGGCGATAGCACCCCACGCAACGGCGCATGGCACTGCCCGACGGGTCAAAAACATGCCGACTGCGGGAAATAGGATGCAATGTCATTTTTTTATATACCTTTGTCAATAGAAGAAATCATACATAAATTTGCATAAGACCTACTGACCGAAATGGAGTCGATATTAAAATACTTCCCCGGCCTGAGCGACAGGCAGAAGCAGCAATTCGCCGCGCTCGAGGAGCTATACACCGACTGGAACGCCAAGATCAACGTCATCTCGCGCAAGGACATCGGCAATCTCTACACACACCATGTGCTGCACTCGCTCGCCATAGCGCGCGTCATCACCTTCGACGACGGGACACGCGTCATGGACGTAGGCACGGGAGGCGGACTGCCGGGCATACCTCTGGCCATCATGTTCCCGACATCGACATTCCACCTCGTAGACAGCGTGGGCAAAAAACTGAAAGTCGCCACCGAAGTGGCACGTGCCATCGGGCTGGACAATGTGACATCATGCCACGAAAGAGTCGAGGACGAGCAAGGCAAGTTTGACTTCGTCGTCAGCCGGGCAGTGATGGAGCTCGACAAACTGGTGAACCTGACGCGCAAAAACATCTCGCCCCAATGCCACAACGCCCTGCCCAACGGCGTGATATGCCTCAAGGGAGGAGACGTCTCGGCAGAGCTGCGCCCGTATAAGAATATATGCGACGTGACCGACATCAGCGACTACTTCGACGAAGAATACTTCAAGACAAAACGCATCATCTTTGTCCCCTTAGTATAAGACCAAACCATGAAAATCAAAAGATTTGAGTTCAACATGCTCCCGGTCAATTGCTACCTCGTCTATGACAGCACCAAGGAGGCGGCGATAATCGACCCGGGATGCTTCTATGCAGAGGAAAGGGACTTCCTGCGCGACTACATCAAGTCCAAGGGGCTTACCCCCAAGCACCTGCTCTGCACGCACCTGCATCTGGACCACGTCTTCGGGTGCAAGTTCATCAAGGACACCTACGGGCTGGGCATCGAGGCAAACCCGGCAGACGAATACTGGCTGCAACAAGCCCCCCAGCAGGCAAGGACATTCGGGCTGACATATCCCGAGATACATGAACCCATCGAGCAGCCATTGTTTGACGGCGACAAAGTCACATTCGGCGACCTCGAGCTGGAAGCCATTTGCGTGCCGGGACATTCCCCCGGGAGTCTGGCATTTTACAGCCGCGAAAAGAAGGTCCTCTTCTCGGGCGACGTACTGTTCCAAGGCAGCATAGGCCGTGCAGACCTGCAAGGCGGCAACTTCGAGGAGCTTAAAGAAGCCATCTGCAACCGCCTGTTCACCCTGCCCGACGACGTGACAGTCTATCCGGGACACGGCCCTTCGACCACAATCGGTTATGAGAAGCGCAACAACCCTTTCTTCATCTGAACTGACACTTACCAACAAAACAAAAAAACATAAGACATGAAAAACGACAAATTACAATACAGACACATCGGCATACGTCCCGAAGACGAGAAAGCCATGCTCGAAGCCATCGGAGTAAACGACCTCGACGAACTGATCGACAAGGCCATGCCGACCGGCATCAGACTGCACGAGCCGCTACACCTGCCCAAAGCAATGACAGAACGCGAATATGCTGACCACATCGCCGCACTCGCCGCCAAGAACCAAATCTACAAATCGATGATAGGCCAAGGGTGGTATGACTGCATAACGCCTGCAGTCATCCAACGCAACATATTCGAAAACCCGGTGTGGTATACATCATACACGCCATACCAATCGGAAATATCACAAGGGAGGCTCGAAGCATTGCTCAACTTCCAGACCATGGTCTCAGACCTCACGGCAATGCCACTCGCCAACTGCTCACTGCTCGACGAGGCCACCGCAGCCGCAGAAGCCGCAAATATGATGCATGCGCTCCGCTCGAGGCAGCAAATCAAGGACGGAGCCGACACACTGTTCGTCGACGAGAAGACTTTCGTCCAGACACAAGCCGTGCTCAACACACGCTGCCTGCCACAAGGCATCAGAATCAAGACGGGCAACTATCGCGAATATAAGTTCACGGGAGACACTTTCGGCGTCATCATCCAATATCCCAACGCAGACGGCAGCATCGAAGATTACAGGCAATTCGTCGCTGAAGCACATGCAGCCGGCGCAAAGGTGGCAGTCGCCGCCGACATCCTCAGTCTGGTGCTGCTCACACCACCGGGCGAATGGGGCGCAGACATCGTTTTCGGCTCGACACAGCGTATGGGCATCCCGATGTTTTACGGCGGCCCTTCGGCAGCTTACTTCGCGACACGTGACGAATACAAGCGCAACATGCCGGGCAGGATTATCGGCCTGTCAAAGGACAAATACGGCAAATTGTGCTACCGCATGGCATTGCAGACCCGCGAGCAACATATCAAACGCGAAAAGGCCACATCCAATATCTGCACAGCACAAGCCCTGCTGGCCACAATGGCCGGAATGTATGCCGTCTATCACGGACGGACGGGGCTGACAGACATAGCGCGCCGGGTGCACAGCTACGCCGTATTCATCGCAAAGGCTCTGCAAAAAATGGGTTACGAACAGCTCAATGAACAATATTTCGACACACTGCGCATACGTTTGCCACAACGCCTTTCGTCCATACAACTCAAGACAGTGGCCCAAAGCAAAGGCATAAACTTCTGCTACTTCCCTAACGGCGAGATCGGCCTATCGACCGACGAGACGACTACCGACGAAGTCGCAAACACCGTGGTGAGCATCTTCGCCATCTGTGCCGAACATGACCTCGACGGACATACATGCAAAGAGATCGGATATGACAATGCACTGCAAGACATATTCCTGCGCAAGAGCGATTTCCTCACGCACCCGACATTCAACAGTTACCACTCGGAGACCGAGATGATGCGCTATATCAAACGGCTGGACCGCAAGGACATCTCGCTCACACACTCGATGATCTCACTCGGCTCATGCACCATGAAGCTCAACCCGGCAGCCACGATGCTGCCATTGAGCAGGCCTGAGTTTATGAACATACACCCCTACGCCCCCAAAGAGCAAGTAGAAGGCTACACAGAACTGCTCAACAACCTGTGTGACGACCTTGCCACCATCACCGGATTTGCAGCCGTAAGCCTCCAGCCCAACTCGGGGGCGGCAGGCGAATACGCCGGACTGCGCGTCATCAGGGCATACCACGAAAGCCGTGGCGAGACACAGCGTGACAAAGTCCTCATCCCGGCATCGGCACATGGCACCAATCCGGCATCGGCAGTGCAGGCAGGCTACACCCCCATCGTCTGCAAGTGCGACGACCATGGCAACGTAGACCTCGATGACCTGCGTGCCAAAGCCGAAGAGCACCGCTCTGACCTCGCCGCACTCATGATCACCTATCCATCGACACACGGCATCTTCGAAGAAAAGATAAAGGAAATCTGTGACATCATCCACTCAGTCGGAGCACAAGTCTATATGGACGGGGCCAACATGAATGCCCAAGTAGGGCTGACCAACCCGAGTTTCATCGGTGCCGACGTGTGCCACCTCAACCTGCACAAGACATTCGCTTCGCCCCATGGCGGCGGCGGACCCGGCGTCGGACCTATCTGCGTGGCACAGCATCTGGCGGAGTTCCTGCCACACCATCCATTCATCAACTCGAGCCTCAACACTGTGTCGGCAGCCCCATACGGCAGTGCCGGCATCACACCGATAACATACGGATACATCCGCATGATGGGCGAAGAAGGATTGACCTCTGCCACCAAACACGCCATACTCAATGCCAACTATCTGGCAGCGAAGCTAAAGGACACCTACGGGGTAGTCTATCACAACGCCAACGGATTCGTCGGACACGAACTGATACTCGAGTGCAGGACAATATTCGATGAGACAGGCATCAGTGAGAATGACATAGCCAAACGTTTGATGGACTACGGCTATCACGCCCCGACACTGTCATTCCCCATACACGGTACGCTGATGGTCGAACCGACTGAAAGCGAAAGCCTCGCCGAACTCGACCGCTTCGTCCGCTGCATGGAGGATATATATAAGGAGATAATGGAAGTCAAGGACGGGACTTACAGCAAGGAAGACAACGTGCTGGTCAATGCGCCACACCCCGAATATGAAATAGTGGATGATGACTGGCATCATTCATATACAAGGGCCAAGGCGGCATATCCCAACCAAGATGTCCGCGACAACAAGTTCTGGCTCAACGTAGCCCGTGTGGACAATACGCTGGGCGACCGTCATCTGTTGCCGACACTCTACGGCAAGTTTGAGTGAGACGCACAGAACAGACCCATGCAAGCAAATAGGCCGGTGCAACAATTGTTGCACCGGCCTATTTGCTTATTAGTATCAGGCACAATGGTCAGGCTTGCTGCTTCCTGAACGGCGGACGCACGACCACAGCTCTCAGACGACGGCCACGGACATCCACCGACAACTCTGTCCCGGGCTTGGAATATTCTGTCTTGACATATCCCATGCCGATGCCCACCTTGCGTGTCGGTGACATCGTCCCCGAGGTGACATGGCCGATGACATTGCCTTCGGCATCTACGAAGTCATATCCGTGACGCGGTATGCCACGGTCAATCATCTCGAAGCCAACGAGCTTGCGGGCTACGCCATTCTTCTTCTGTTCCTCAAGGATATGACGTGCCGTGAAGTCCTTGCCGTCCACAAACTTGGTAATCCATCCCAATCCGGCCTCGATAGGCGTAGTCGTGTCATCGAGATCATTGCCATAGAGACAGAAGCCCATCTCCAGACGCAACGTGTCACGTGCACCAAGGCCGGCAGGTTTGATGCCAAACTCTTCGCCTGCCTTGAAAACAGCGTCCCATATCTGGTCGGCATATTGTGGATAGAAATAAAGCTCAAATCCGCCGGCACCTGTATAGCCGGTATTCGAGATGATGACTTGGCTGACACCCGCCATTTCGCCTACCTTGAACGTATAATAAGGTATGGATGTCAGGTCGATATCAGTCAGCTTCTGCAATGTCGCAAGTGCTTTCGGCCCTTGCACGGCCAACTGAGCCATGTTGTCTGAGGCGTTCTCAAGCTCTGCACCGTCAATCTGGTGCGCGAGACACCATTGCCAGTCCTTGTCGAGATTGGCGGCATTGACGACCATCAGGTATTTCTGCTCCTCATATTTGTAGACCAGAAGGTCATCGATGATGCCCCCTCGGTCGTTAGTAAAGCACGAATACTGTACTTTCCCCACCTCAAGGGCTGCGGCGTTGTTGCTCGTGACACGCTGCACAAAGTCCAGCGCCTTTGGGCCTTTGACCCAGATTTCCCCCATGTGTGAGACGTCAAAAACGCCCACAGCGTTGCAGACCGTCAGGTGTTCGTCGATGATACCTGAATACTCAATAGGCATTTCATAGCCTGCGAACTCGTGCATCTTGGCACCGAGTGCGATGTGTCTTTTGGTAAACGGAGTGTTTTTCATGACCGTTGATGTTGTTTTATTGGTTTGGATTATTTGAATTCATTTGACCTACGAGGCGCACTATCTCTACGATTACGTCTACTGCCTTGAGCATGGACTGCACCGGCACGAATTCATAACGCCCGTGGAAATTGAGTCCGCCGGCAAAAATATTCGGGCACGGCAATCCTTTGAATGAGAGCTGCGCCCCGTCAGTACCGCCACGGATGGGGCGGACGACAGGTGTCACCCCTGCATTGATCATGGCTTGACGCGCAATATCCACGACATGCATGACCGGTTCAATCTTCTCACGCATATTATAGTATTGGTCACGCAACTCGAGTGTAACGCAATCAAAGCCTAATTCATCGTTTATACGTTTCACACAATCGGCGAGCTGCCGTTTGCGGGTCTCAAATTTTGCCTTGTCATGGTCGCGGATTATATAGCTGACATGCGTCTCCTCGACCGTACCGTCAATCCCGACGAGATGGTAGAAGCCTTCGTATCCCTCGGTAGCCTCAGGGACTTCGTCTGCCGGGAGCATTGATGCAAGGCGCAATGCCACACCGAGCGAATTGACCATCTTGCCCTTTGCATAACCGGGATGTACATTGCGGCCACGGATGGTCAGCCGTGCCGATGCTGCATTGAAATTCTCATACTCCAGTTCTCCGACCTCACCGCCATCCATGGTATATGCAAAATCACATCCGAACAATCCCACGTCGAAGTTATGCGCACCCTTTCCTATTTCTTCATCAGGATTAAAAGCTATGCGCACCTTGCCGTGTTTGATCTCCGGATGCTCCATGAGGTAGGCTACAGCGGTCACAATCTCAGCTATCCCGGCTTTGTCATCGGCGCCAAGCAGAGTATGTCCGTCGGTGACAATCAAGTCTTGCCCCACATAGTTACGGAGTTCGGGGAAGCGTGACGGACTGAGTACGACACCTTCATCCTCACACAGCACTATGTCACCACCGTCATAATTGCTCACCAAACGCGGTGACACCCCTTCGCCGCTCATGTCGGGACTCGTATCGAGGTGGGCAATAAAGCCTACGGTCGGTAGCGGTTCGTCAGTGTTAGCAGGCAAAGTGGCGTAAAGATAAGATTTGTCATCCAACACAATATCAGTCAGCCCCATCTCCCCAAGGCATGACTTCAGAAACTGTGCGAACACCATCTGCTTTGCAGTGCTTGGGACGGTTTGCGAATTCTCATCTGACTGCGTGTCAAAACTGACATATTTCAAGAAACGTTCAGTTACATTGGTCTTCATCTTGCAATCCTTTTTTATCGATGGTAAAGGTATAAAAAGAATGTGTCGGAAACAAACGCCTTGACACTCTATACAAACTTCCAAACTGCAATACATAGACTTTTCTGACAATGCACACAAAACCGGCAGATATCTCGCCTGACTAAGCACACGTATATACATACACGCCATTGCTGACAGTGATTTAGTGCCACATACACGGCGCAGCAATACAAAAACCCTGTCCGCATGCTTGCAAGACATGGCAATAAGGCTATCTTTGTCCCTGACAATCATCCAAAACATTGATAATATGACCATCAAACAATTGATACTGCCAATGGCGGCAATAGTAATAAGCCTCGCTGCATGCGCACAACCTCATCAAGACAACACACCTGCGGCAAAAACAGAACAAACCAAGGATACCAAAACTATCCACCTGACCAAAGATGAATTCCGCACAAAGGTCTTCGATTATGAGACCAGCAACGACTGGAAGTATGCCGGTGACAAACCTGCCATAGTAGACTTCTACGCCGACTGGTGCGGGCCGTGCAAGACCATTGCACCCATGCTTGAGGAACTGGCGGATGAATATGCCGGACAGATATATATATACAAGGTAAACATTGACGAGCAACCGGAGCTGGCATCCGCATTCGGCATAAGGAGCATACCGACCCTGCTATTTATCCCAATGGAGGGGCAGCCGCAGATGAGCCTTGGAGCGATGCCAAAGGCTTCTATCAAGGAAGCAATAGATAAGGTGTTGTTGGGAAAAGAATAAATTCTTCGCGTCTTCATCTGTCGGGGCCGGCCACCAACGCATAGTGCCCTCCTGACACAGACACCGCACCACTGTCGGTCATATATTGCAGGGCTATGGCTGCCTTGTCGCCCGAATCGGCAAAGTGTTCCGCCAATTCTCCGGCTGTCACGCCATTGTGCCCGGACAGATATTCAGAGACCTGATCGACGAGGTCAGACAATTCTCCCAAGCGCAGCGGTGTCGCCGTGCGCTGCATACAGACATCGCACGTGCGGCAATTGTGCGAAGACTTTTCGCCAAAGTATGACAATAGCATCCTGCTGCGGCATGTGTGATTGCTGCAGCAATAGTCGAGCATCGCTTGCACGCGTCTGATGCATCGCTCCTTCTTATCCTTATATATCTCATCTGCGAGCCTGATGCGGCAAGCATCGATGCGGTCGGTATTATATATGATATATTGGGTCTTTTTGGCAGGCACATAACGCACCAGTCCCAGACGTGCCGCCCAGATGAGATTTTCGTAGATGTCACGCTGCGCGATGTTGCAGCGATAAGCCACAAGGCTTTCGTCGATGAAGGCAAAGTCCTTGTAGAGACCGGTGTAAGTGCGCATTATGGTCTCGATGACTGCCCGGGCCGTGGCATTCGATGATGTCATGGCTGAGATTTCGTCACGTGAGGCTATGAGCATCACCCTCGCCGGCACATCCTGCTCCTCTGTATAGTCGATGTAGCCGCCCAATGCGAGCAACTTCAGTGCACTGTCAGCCACGACGGGAGAATGACTGAACCGCGATGCGAAGTCAAACAAGTCAAACTCAAGTATGGCACCTGCACCACTGTCAATACCTATCTGGAAATAATAACTGAGGTCCTCGTATACATGGCGTATGTAATCAATGTCAGGATATGAGTCTGTGACCCGCCGCTTCATTATTCTCACGTCTGACGACTCGTTGAACAGCTGCACGGCATAGGCTTTCAGCCCGTCACGTCCGGCACGTCCTGCCTCCTGAAAATAGGATTCGATAGAGTCGGGCACGTCAATATGCACGACGAGACGCACATCAGACTTGTCGATGCCCATGCCGAATGCATTGGTGGCCACCATGACACGCACCGAATCATCCATCCACGCACGCTGCTTCTCGTCTTTGGACGCGTCGGCAAGTCCGGCGTGGTAGTAATCGGCAGTTATTCCATGCGCCCTGAGCATATCACTGATGAGCCTGCACTTCTTGCGGCTGCGGACATAGACTATGGCCGAACCGTCCACACGGCCGAGCATCCTGAGCAATTCCTCGTCTTTACTCTCGGTGCGACGCACTATGTAGGCGAGATTCGGGCGATAGAAACTCATCTTGACGACATTAGGCTTGGCAAAGAGCAACTTGTCTTGTATGTCCCCGACCACATCCCCGGTGGCAGTGGCAGTGAGAGCCAGCACCGGCACATCCGGCAACAGGCGCCGCACTTCGGCTATCTTGAGGTAAGACGGGCGGAAATCATATCCCCACTGCGATATGCAATGAGCCTCATCGACCGCTATCATCGACACTTTCATAGACCTCAATTTGGTGCGGAATATGTCGGAAGCAAGCCGCTCGGGGGATATATATAGGAATTTGTAACCACCGAATATGCAGTTTTCGAGTGTGGCGATGATTTCGTCACGCGACATCCCCGAATATACTGCCGTAGCCTTGATGCCTTTGTCACGCAAGTGAGCCACCTGATCCTTCATCAATGCGATGAGCGGCGTTATGACGAGACAGAGCCCGTCCATGGCCATGGCCGGCACTTGGAAAGACACAGATTTACCGCCACCCGTAGGCATCAGGCCGAGCGTGTCACGCCCGTCGCCGATACTTTCTATGATTTGCTCCTGTATCCCCCTGAAAGCATCGAATCCCCAATAACGTTTGAGGATGTCGAGATATACCTGTCTCATACAGATGGGCGTATATCCTCGATCTGCAGCTGCACCTCCCCGCGCTTATGGGTGTTTTCCTCGACCGTATAGCATATATCAAATGACCGTTTGGTCTTGATATAGCGCACTTGCGAACTTTGCCCGAAAGCTATGCCGTTTATCACTTTGTTGGATTTGTTATCGACCAATTCCATCTTGATATGTTCCTGATCGCGTCCTACCACCTTGCTCGTGCCATAATCATAGACACCTCGTGTCATGAACAGCGGCTTGGGATTGCCGGGACCGAAAGGATTGAATTTCTTGAGGTCGTTATAAAACTTCATCGAGATATCCTTGAACTGCAGTTCGGCATCTATGTTGAGTGTCGCTCCCATCTGCTCGGGCTGGATATGTGATGCGACATATTCCTCAAAACGTCTGGTAAACTCGGGGACATTCCCCAGCCTCATCGTCAGCCCGGCGGCATAAGTATGGCCCCCGAAATTCTCCAAAAGGTCCTTGCAATGCTCTATCGCCTTATAGACATCAAATCCCGACACCGAGCGTGCAGACCCCGTGGCAAATTCATTTGTCTGTGTCAGCACGACCGCAGGGCGGAAATAGATTTCTGTCAGACGTGATGCCACTATTCCTATGACCCCCTTATGCCACTCGGCGTTGAATAGGACTATTGTCTTGCGCTCTGACAGGTCTGACAGGTTGGCCACTATACGGTTGGCCTCCTCGGTCATCGTTTTGTCCAAGTCTTTTCGCGTCTCGTTGTATTGGTTGATGCGGTTGCTCTTGTCCATTGCGAGCTTGTAGTCCTTCTCTGTCAGCAGGTCCACAGACTCCTTGCCGTTCTGGATGCGTCCCGAGGCATTGATACGCGGTCCTATCTTGAAGATTATGTCGCTGAATGTGATTTCCTTGCCGGTGAGGCCGCAGACCTCGATGATTGCCTTGAGCCCGGTACTCGGGCTGTTGTTGAGCTGTCGCAGCCCGTGGTATGCGAGGACACGGTTTTCGCCCATCACGGGCACTATGTCGGCCGCAATGCTGACTGCCACCATGTCGAGCAGGCGTGTAAGCGAATTGAACGACAATCCGTTGTCCTTGGCAAAAGCCTGCATGAACTTGAATCCCACGCCGCAGCCCGACAGGTCGGGATAGGGATAAGTGGAGTCGTGCCTCTTGGGGTTGAGTATAGCCACGGCGTCGGGCAGGACATCGTCTGGCACATGATGGTCGCAGATGATGAAGTCTATGCCTTTGGCCTTGGCGTAGGCTATTTCATCGACGGCCTTGATGCCGCAGTCGAGCACGATGACCAGTTTGACACCGGTGTCGGCGGCATAGTCCACTCCCTTGACAGACACTCCATAGCCTTCCTCGTAGCGGTCGGGGATGTAATAGTCTATGTTGGAATAAAAATGTTGCAGATACTTGTAGACCAAAGCCACTGCCGTCGTCCCGTCGACATCGTAATCCCCATAGACCAATATGCGTTCCTTACGCCCGATAGCATCATTGAGACGCTTGACGGCCCTGTCCATGTCGTTCATCAAGAACGGGTCGTACAACTGTGACAGTTGCGGGCGGAAGAAGTTTTTGGCTGAATGAAACGTGTCTATGCCACGTTGTACCAATAGGGTAGCGAGTGCGGGATGGATGTGAAGCTCATCCCCCAGTTTTTGGCCTTTGAGCATTTGCTCTGCGGAGGGAGTCTGATAAATCCATTTGCTACTCATATATATAGTTTCTTTTTTCTTTCCTAAGTCAATGACATTTGCATGCCCGGCATCCGGGGACGGACAGCACGGCGCGACGGACGGATTCAGCCGCCGTCATGCGACAATCTGCAAACATCTTGTAAAGTTAGAGAAAAATTATGAGACGCGGTGACTCGCATTCAACATTTGTTGCAAAACATGGCCGTCCGCCATGTCGGGAGGCATCGCGAGCGGCATGACAGACGGCACAGACCACCGCCATCGCCACACCGCCGACCGCAAGTGAAATGGCATACCGGGCCATGCCAAAAAACATTGTATGCCATGCCTTGTGGCATACGACCCTATGTGCCAAAACACCGTATGCCATCGGCGTGGCATCTGATGCCGTCGCACCGTGACGGTGCAAAAACGCGAAAGCCTCCCGGCGCACAAGCTCCGGGAGGCTCCACTATATGACAGTATGTGTCAGGCGAGTTTTGCAAGCGCGGCTGCCACACGGCGCGCCGCCTCGACCAGCTGGTCGTCAGCCGCGGCATAAGAGAAGCGGATATAGTCGGGGGCACAGAATGCATCACCGGCCACGGCCGCGACATGCGCCTCCTCGAGCAGATAGAGCGCGAGGTCAGACGACGAAGCGATGACCCTGTCGCCCGCACGCTTGCCGAAATAAGACGAACACTTGGGGAACAGGTAGAATGCCCCGTGAGGCAGGCGCAACTCGAGTCCGGGGATTTTGTCGAGAAGGCCAAACATCAGGTCGCGTCTCCTCTCGAATGCGCGGCGCATCTCCTCGACGCATGCCTGATCGCCACTGAATGCGGCTTCGGCGGCCTTCTGCGCTATCGACGACGGGCCCGAGGTGTATTGGCCCTGCAGCTTGCTGCAAGCCTTGGCTATCCACAGAGGTGCAGCCACAAAGCCCAGACGCCACCCGGTCATGGCATAAGCCTTGGAAACGCCGTTGATGAGTGCCGTGCGCTCGATCATGCCGGGCTGTGAAGCTATGCTGCAATGACTGCCGACGTAATTGACGTGCTCATAGATTTCGTCAGAAATGACTATGATGTCGGGATACTTGGCAAGGACTGCGGCCAATGCCTCAAGCTCCTCACGCGAATAGACGCTCCCGGTCGGGTTGGAGGGCGAACAGAGCATCAGCACCTTGGTGCGGGGCGTGATGGCCGCCTCGAGCTGGGCTGGTGTCAGTTTGAAGTCTTGTTCGATGCCCGTAGGGATGATGACGCTCTGTGCTTCGGCCAGCTTGACCATCTCGACATAGCTCACCCAGCACGGTGCGGGGATGATGACTTCGTCGCCCGGGCCGGCCACACAGAGCAGGACATTGCACACGGCTTGCTTTGCGCCATTGCCGCAGACAATCTGCTCGGGAGCATAGTCGAGGCCGTTTTCGCGCTTGAGCTTTTCGGCTATTGCCTTGCGCAGCGACATATAGCCCGGCACTGGTGAGTAAAACGAGAAGTTTTCGTCTATCGCACGCTTCGCGGCTTCCTTTATATGGTCGGGAGTGAAGAAGTCCGGCTCCCCTACGCTCAGGTTGATGACATCGACACCTGCTGCCTTGAGCTCGGCACTCTTCTGCGACATGGCCAGTGTGGCCGATGGCGAGAGACTGTTTAATCTGTCTGATAATCTGTTCATGTCAGTAGTTTTATACTTTCTGTTATTACATTTTCATGGAAACACGCCTACCCCACCCAAGACGTGGTGTAAGCCGACGACAAAGTTATGAATAATAGTCCAAAGAATATGCGGTGCGATGCACCCTTAGTCACCGCGCCGAAGACATGAGTGTAACACCTGCGCATGAAAATGTAGAAAATAATGCCATAATTCGTCTAACTTATGTAACAGACAGATTAAAAGATTACTTTTGCCGCGAACAAACAAATCAAAAAAATATTAGAATAATGACAAATTTGGCAATAAAGTCCATTTTGACGGTAATGTTTGCACTTGCCACATCCATCGGAGCCTCATCGCAACATATTGCACTGAAAAGCAATCTCGCACACTGGGGGACAGCATCCCCCAACCTTAGTGCCGAGTTTGTATTCAACGAGAATATCTCACTGGATTTCGGGGTTACGGCAAATCCGTTCGACTTTGACCGCTTCAAGACCCGGTTTTATCTGATCCAGCCTGAGATGCGCTATTGGTTTGGCAGGCCAATGGCACAACATTTCGTGGGCATCAATGGCTCAATGGCACAATATGACCTGCGCCATCACAGCACCAATTACTATGGCGACGCATTCATGTGCGGCATTTCTTACGGCTACGTGTTCGTCTTGAGCCGCCGTTGGAACCTCGAGGCCAATATCGGCATAGGATGGATACACACGCGCTACAAGAAATGGACAAGCCCTGACGGCATCCCGGAAGTCCCCAACCACAAAAAAGACCTCATAGCACCGACACGCATAGGCATCACACTCTCATACATCATCAAATGAACTGTCGCCATGAAACATATCACTACTCACATACTGCGATTGATGGCAGCCGTCACTATGGCCATCACAGCCTGCACCACAGCATGGGCACAAAAAGACGGCATCAAGGTAGTCGGCACAGTGACTGACGCCACAGGCACGCCACTCGAAAGCGTGGCAGTCATCGACGTGACCAGCGGCGAAACAATCGGGACGACAGACGCCTTCGGGTTTTATTCCGTGACGGTGGCGGCGGATGCCACACTCAAATTCAGTTGCCTCGGGTACAAAGAGGGACTGGTGCCCGTCAAGGGACGGCAGAAGATCGACGAACAGCTGTACAACGATGTCATCAAAATCGAAGAAGTCGTCGTGGCAGCAAAAGCAAAGCGCAAGGTCATCAGTCCCGAGCCTACGGACATCGAGGTCAAGGGCAACTACTTCTACCTGCGGACAAGGGTGAGAGTGCCCCGTGAGCTATTTTCCTCAGGCACAAGGCTCGTCGTGCAACCGAGCATCTACAACGCCAGTACCGGCAAGCGATGCAACATGCGCCCCTTGGTCTTCGAGGGACAACAATACAACGACACGCAAGCGAGGATGTATGACTTCAACCCTGCACGCGACCCGCTGAACGAATTTGTGGCAGTCAAGGAGACACGCGGACGGATGAGCGACCTCGTCCCTTACAGCGACTCGATCTATGTCGAGCGACCAGATGACGACTATCGTGCAGACGTCAAGCTGTCACTCGAGGACTACAACAGAATATTACTGACCGACACATTCACCATAGCCAAAGGCACTGTCAATCCCCTGCGGCTCCTCGACTATGAATTGCTGCCCAAGGAATTCAACGACTCGGCATTTATACCGCAAGCCACCATGCAACTGATGGACTCACACGGTGAAGTCAATCTGACATTCATAATCAATAAAGATGTCATAGACCCTGACGACCCAAACAACAAAAAGGAACTGGACAAACTGAAGCACGAATTGCAGACAATAGAAAATGACAAGGAAGCATCCATGCGCTCACTGTCGGTCAAAGGTATAGCATCACCCGACGGACGCTACTCACCCAACCTGTCCCTGGCCAGACGAAGGACAGAGACAGCTCTCAACAGCATCCTCAACATGCTGGGTGAATCGACACGCAACAGCATAACCACAAGCAGCGACGCAGAGGTCCGCGGCTGGGAGGCTGTAGCCGAAATGCTCAGAGCCGACTCATTCCCGGGCGAAGCAATGCAGGTCGAGGATGTAATAAAACGTCACAGCGACCGTGACACACAGTCGAAACAAATCGCACGCCTGTCATGCTACAGACCGTTGATAACCGACAATTATCTGCCAAGGCTGCGAAAGGTGGAATACACCTATGAATATTCCATCTTCAGATATATGACTGACGGAGAAATACTCGCCCTTTATGCCAAAGACTACAAACAATTGACGGCAAACGAATTCTACCGGCTGATAATGATGGCAGACGATGCAGACAAGAAAGAGGAATATTGCCGGCGCGCCATCGAGCGGTTTCCCAAATTCCTCATTGCCGCCAACGAATTGTCATGCCTGATGATGCGCGCCGGCAAGCCGGACAGCTCGCTGCTGGCTCCATTCATAGGAGAAGGCGCACCGCAAGCCATCATCTACAACCAGGCACTCTGCCTGCTCATGTCACGACGCATCAGCGACGCACTCGATGTCATAGGGATGTCGGCCGGCGATGACGACGACACGGCACTGCTCAATGCCATCATCGAGGCAGAGAGCGGATACTATGAGAAAGCTTTCGGGATTATCGCGGCTACAAGCGAATTCAACGAAGTACTAATGCTGCTGGCCATGAAAAAGGACGAGGAAGCATGGGCCAAAGCACAGAGTCTCAACAACGGCACAGCCAAGGAGCTATATGTCAAAGCCATAGCCGCCAACAGGACAGACAACATAGGCGATGCACTGCTCTATATGCAGCAAGCCTTCGCACTTGACCCCGCACTCGAAGAACTGGCAAAGATAGACGGTGATTTGCTCGACTTGATGCCGGAGGGACAAAAGCATGACATGAATGAATGAAAACAAACGAATGAAAGCAGACAGGACATGAAATACAAGATAATACTGGTGGCCATGATTGGCATCATGACGGGCATATCAGCCATTTCGGCACAGAATGACAGTACAGCGACAGGGATGGATGCATTCGACTACCGTTTACAGAAGAGGCCTGTACGCCCGGGATTAGGTGACACACGCCCCAAGGACAATACATTCGTCTCGGCATCGGCAGGGATTTCATATTTGTTTGCCAACGGATTGGGCAATGCAGGCGACCGCTCGTCCTATGGCACCTCGGCCCAAGTGTTTTTCGGGAAATGGTTTTCACCGATTTCAGGCATGAGGCTTGGTTTGGGAATAGGGACCAACCACAATTATGACAAACGACGCTTCGCCTACGCAGGCTTATCGATGGATTATATGCTCAATCTCTCTGCACTCGCCTCGGGACGTGACTACGACCGGATGTTTGAGGTAATCGGGTTGGTCGGTATGGATTATATGGCCGTGAGGCATGTCGGAGCACACGAATTCGGAGGACACATCGGGATGCAACTGAAGTTTCATGTCTCGCCACTGGTCGATATTTATCTGGAGCCGAAATATTCCATCCTCAGCGACGGGATTGACGGGACGGATGGCTGGAGGAATTATGACACACAAGGCACGGTTTCGCTCGGTCTGACCTACAACATGGTGCCGGACACTCATCGCAACGGCAACGAGACTTTCGGCGACACATTCCTCGACGGCACATTCCTGACATTCGGCTACGGTGCAATGGCTTTCATCAACGGCATCAACAACCCGTCGGATATGTTCAAAAGCGCACGTTCAAGCATCATGCTTGGCATGGGCAAGTGGTTCAACTCACAGTCGGCGCTACGCTTACAGGGATATGGCGGCTACACACGCACAAGAGGCAAGGCCATGAAAATGCTGGGGGCAAGGCTGGACTATCTGTTCAACTTCAATTCCGCCTTTGGTGGTTATGACCCGCAGCGTCGGTTTGAATTGATATTGGTAGCCGGATTAGACGTGACAGCACGCAGCTATGACGGCCGGCGTGCCATAAAACCGGGATTGGGACTCGGACTCCAAGGCGATTTACAGGTCAGCAGGCACAATTCGATCTATATCGAGCCACGCCTCACGATGTATGGCAAGGATATATCACCGGCGACGACCACCATCGGCGACATCGACGTGCTTGCCTCGCTCAACATAGGTTTCAACTTCATGCGTGCATCATCCGAAGATTTTGCCAAACGCGGGCAACAATCATTCCGTCCATTCGCCGACCACATGTTTGTATCAATCGGTGCAGGCGTGCAATCACTCTTGCAACGCGGGCCGGGAGGCGGATTGGGCGAGCTCATTTCACCCACCACTAATGTCGCCATAGGCAAATGGTTTACGTCAATATCAGGATTGAGGCTCGCGGCATCGCTCGGCTATCTGCAGGACAAGGCTCACAGCCGCACGCAGGACGGCAAAATGAAAAGCTACTTGGGAACGGCAAGTGCCGAGTATATGTTTGACTTCACCTCCGCTCTCTACGGGTATGACCGGGACAGGGTCTTTTCGTTGAGCGGACTGGCGGGTATAATCG
>DWUP01000007.1 GCA_020012075.1 Candidatus Avibacteroides avistercoris | reverse complement strand
GATGTAGGGTGACGGCTCAAGCCACACCGGGGCAGGGTCAGAGAAGTCACCGTGTCCGGGGCCGGTCTTGTGCATTATGTAGCCCGTCAGTACGCGCTGCTCGGTGAAGCGCGAGGCCAGTCGCCGTGCGTTGTCGAGGCTTCCTCCGCCGTTGTTGCGCACGTCGATTATCAGACCGTCGCAGATGGCCAGTGCGTTGAGCACTTCGCTCAGGTTGCCCTCGCCGATGCCGTCGTTGAAACTCTCGTAGCGGATGTATCCGATGTTGTCGCTGAAAGCCTTGTAGCGCAGTCCTGACGCTGTCTGATATTCACCCGTCTTGCCCAGATAGAGGTCGGCGATGCTGTCATTGAAGTTTGAGGGATAGTCCTCATACCATTTGCGGTAGCTCGCCACGTCGTGTGCCGCATAGAGATTGACGTGACCGTCCTGCAGCTCGGCAAGCATTTCGCCCAAGACTTCAAAGAGGGCCTTGGACGGCATGTCGGGCGTGATTCGGCGGGCATAATTGTCATGGACTGCCTGCCAGTCTATATCCTTGTATTCGAAGAAACAGTAGTGTTCGTCCATTATCTTCCACAGCATCTCAAAGTTCCCTTCGGGCGAATTGGCGAACTCTTCCTCCTTGACACACGACGTGACAGATGCGGCGGTGAGGACGATGGCGGCGATGGACAGTATATGACTTATGGACATATTCATTATTGATTTGTTTTCAGTCTTGACTCTTGTCAGAAAGGGTTTATTGCGGCGGGCATCGGCTTGCCGTGACGGTCACGGATGAGTTTGATGTGGCGGACGAAGCCGAGCATGAATGTGTGCGAATAGGTGTGCGTCTTGAGATGATTGACATGTGACTGCTCGATTTCCCAATAGTATCCCGCGCGGAGTGTCACCCCCCGCAACGGGAAGTCGAGTGTCAGCATCTGGCGTAGTGACAGGTGATTGTGCAGTGATGTAAACTTGATGGTGTTGGCGCGGTAGCCCAAATAGAACATCTCGTAGTAGGATGACCCATAGTCGGGTGAGAACATGAGACCGGCCACCGGCATATTGGCCTGATAGCGCGCTGTCATGTGGTAGCGGCCCAGCCGGAAGTGGTAGATTGCCATCGCCGATGCATCGAGGTCGATGAAGGCTTTGGCCGACGCGGGATTGTTGCTGTTGCGCGGATTGTAGATGAAACCGGCATTGAGGTCGCCCATGCCGCCGAAGAGCAGTTTGAGATTGTCGCCGATGGCGAGCCGGTAGTGCATCCCATAGTTCCAATTCACCAGCCCGGTGTAGATGTCATAACCGTACCTGCCGGGCATGGCAGCGTAGACGCGGAACAGACTCTGCACCGACAACCGGCGGTCGAAGCGGGTGAGACGCATGGTCTCGCGCAGGAAACTGGCTTCCGGACCGGCGTATTGGAATGGGGACAGGTAGGTGTCGAGTGCCTTCTGCCGGCCTATGCCAAACATCGTGGCTGCCACCCGGTAGCGTGACTGCACCGTGTCGGTGTCGATGACTTGCGCGCCGGCCAGCAGTGTCGAGAGCAGCAGGGCATAGACTGTCAGGATGTGCCTAATCGAGATCGGGGTCATCAAAACTTAACTTTATGTCTGTTTCTTCTCCCGTTTCAACCGGTGCGTCGTCGCCTTCATTGTCCTCTGTTTGCTCGCGTGGGGCGAGGGCATTGACCCCTGCCACCTCAAATGTCGTCACACGCTTGCCTTTGGCTTTGAAACTTTTGACAGCTATAAACTCTTCTGCATCCACTATGACAGGTTGGCGATAGGCATCACCTCCGCCGAAAGTTATTTCAAATCTCGGCAATTGCTCATCTGTCAATAGGACAAGGCTGTTTTCCGGATTATCACCGAGGTAGGATTGCTTCTTGTTGGCCGCTTCAAATTGGAAACGTTTCAGATACAGATACCCGTTCTGGTCGGCATCGTGAAGCAATGCTGTCCATATCTTGTGCGGTTCAAACTTCTCGATACGCATCACGTCGTCGTTGAAATGGACGGATGAGTCAAACGATGTGGTATAAAACTCTCCGTCTGTGGTCACTACGAGCACGCGGTCCTGGCTGTTGAATTCACCCAAGTATTCGCCGCGCTCCTCATAGTTGAGCTTGAGCACGGCCCGGTCAAACCAGACTTTACGCCCACCGAGTGTAGAACCTCCGTGTTGTTTGAGATTAATCTTCTGCACATCACTCTTAGTCAAAATGTTGCCCATGGACTGCCTTCCTTTGATTGAGATTTCACTGAAGTCTTTGTCAAGTGTCAGCTTGCGCAGCTTGGGGTTGGGTCTCAGGATGACTTTGACTATTTCTGCCTCACCGTTGTGGTTGGCAGAGAAGTATAGGACGCGCGACCCTTTCTCGCCTTGTGTCAGGTCATAGGTCTTGTCGCGTGTGACCCCGGTGACGGAGAAACGCTTGATATAGCTGATTCCGTCCTTACCATTCTTATATATGGCGTTGTAGACGGTGCGGTTGTCATTCTTCTTGAAGATGTCGATGTGGATTATGTTTTTGCCGACAAACTTCTTTTCAGCCACGGGTGTCACTATATATTTCCCGTCTCGGTAGAAGATGATGACATCGTCGAGGTTTGAACAGTTGGCGATGAATTCGTCTTTCTTGAGGCTTGTCCCGATGAAGCCTTCCTCACGGTTGATATACAGCTTCTCATTGGCCTCAGCTACTTTGGCTGCGACTATGGTGTCGAAGCTGCGTATTTCCGTTCTCCTCGGGAAGTCCTTGCCATATTTCTCTTTCAACATACTGAACCAATCTGACGTGTAGCTTATCATATCGGCCAGTTTGGTGTCAATGTCTTCGATTTGGGCTTTGATGTTTGCTATCCGTTCGTCTGCCTTATCCGAGCTGAATCTCAGTATCCGGAGCATTTTTATCTCAAAGAGTTTGTCGATGTCGTCGCGTGTTATCTGACGGATGAACAGATGTTCGAACGGCCGCAATCGCTCGGCGATGTGCTGTGCTGCATCGTCTTTTGATTTTGCTTCTTCGTATTCCTTGTCTTTATAGATACGTTCTTCTATGAATATGCGTTCGAGACTGGCGAATAACAGGTCTTCCTGCAATTCGGCCTTTTGGATTTCGAGTTCTCGCTTCAGCAGTAGCAGTGTATTGTCAGTCGTCTTGCGCAGTATGTCGCTGACTGTGACAAAGTGTGGTTTGTTGTCGTAGATGACACAGCAGTTCATCGAAACGCTGACTTCGCAGTCAGTGAATGCATAGAGTGCGTCTATTGTCTTGTCTGGTGAGACGCCCGGTGCGAGATGTATTATTATCTCTACATTCTGGGCTGTGTTGTCATCGACTTTCTTTATTTTGATTTTGCCTTTTTCAGCTGCTTTTGTAATCGAATCTATAAGACTTACCGTAGTCTTCCCGTATGGGATTTCGGTTATGGCAAGTGTCTTGGTGTCTACTTTGTTTATACGCGCCCTGATCTTGACTGCACCGCCACGTGCCCCATCATTGTATTTAGAGATATCGACCATTCCGCCTGTCATGAAGTCGGGGTAGAGGTCGAAGTCTTGTCCGTGGAGATATTCTATTGCGGCATTGCATATTTCGTTGAAGTTGTGGGGTAGTATTTTGGAGGACAGCCCGACGGCGATGCCTTCTGCCCCTTGTGCGAGCAGCAGCGGGAATTTGACCGGTAGGGTGATGGGCTCTTTGTTCCGCCCGTCATAGGAGAGTTTCCATTCTGTAGTCTTGGGATTAAAGAGCACTTCGTTTGCAAATTTCGAGAGACGTGCTTCTATATATCGTGGTGCAGCTGCTTGGTCACCTGTGTAAATGTTACCCCAGTTGCCTTGATGGTCTATGAGCAATTCCTTTTGTCCAAGCTGCACAAGTGCATCGCCGATCGAAGCGTCTCCGTGGGGATGATATTGCATGGTGTAGCCCACTATGTTGGCAACCTTGTTGAGCCTGCCGTCATCGATGCGTTTCATTGCGTGGAGGATACGCCTTTGGACAGGCTTAAGCCCGTCAAGCAAGTGGGGCACGGCACGTTCAAGTATGACATACGAGGCATAGTCAATGAACCATGTCTTGTACATCCCTGTCAGATGTTGGGTAATATTGCCGTCGTTGTCAGCAGGTTTGTATGATGAATGCAGCTCTTGTGTGGGAGTGTCGTTGATTTCGCTCATATTCGAATTGTGAGGACAACGATTGTCCTAATTAACATAATTATACGTTTTGGCTCAGGTAGCTACGCAAAAATACAAATTAAATTGAAAAAAATGATTTACTTTGCCAGATATTAGCTTGTAGCATGTAGTGTGGCTGTCGCATTTGGCATTGACACATAGGTGTTTGCAAGCATGACATCAGATAGAAACAAACATAGAACATAAGACAATCATGGCACAGGAAGATGTATTTAAGAAGTTGGTTTCACATTGTAAGGAGTATGGTTTCGTTTTCCCATCGAGCGACATTTATGATGGCTTGGGGGCTGTCTACGACTATGGCCAGAATGGAGTGGAACTGAAGAACAATATAAAGAAATATTGGTGGGAGAGTATGGTCCTGCTGCATGAGAACATTGTGGGCATTGACTCTGCCATCTTCATGCACCCCACTATATGGAAAGCATCTGGGCATGTGGACGCATTCAATGATCCGTTGATTGACAACAAGGATTCCAAGAAGCGTTACCGTGCCGATGTCCTCATCGAAGACCAAATCGCGAAGTATGATGAGAAGATAAGCAAAGAGGTGGAAAAAGCCCGCAAACGTTTTGGCGAGGCGTTTGATGAGGAGCAGTTTGTGACGACCAACGCCCGTGTCATAGAGCACAAGGCAAAACGCGACGCACTGCATGAGCGCTACAAAAAGGCAATGAATGACAATGACCTGACAGAGTTGCGCAACATCATCATCGACGAAGGCATCGTCTGCCCGATTTCAGGCACCAAAAACTGGACAGATGTGCGTCAGTTCAACCTCATGTTTTCGACCGAGATGGGGTCTATGTCTGACGGAGCGATGAAAGTCTACCTGCGTCCGGAGACGGCACAAGGCATCTTCGTCAATTTCTTGAACGTACAAAAGACCGGCCGCATGAAGATACCTTTCGGTATAGCCCAGATCGGCAAGGCATTCAGAAACGAAATAGTAGCCCGCCAGTTCATATTCCGCATGAGGGAATTTGAGCAGATGGAGATGCAATTCTTCGTCCGTCCCGGCGAGGAGCTCGAATGGTTCAACCGCTGGAAAGAGTACCGCCTGCGTTGGCATAAGGCCCTCGGATTCGGTGACGACCATTATCGTTTCCACGACCATGAGAAGCTGGCACACTATGCCAACGCTGCGACAGACATCGAGTTTCTGATGCCTTTCGGGTTCAAAGAGGTGGAAGGCATACATTCGCGCACCAATTTCGACCTGAGCCAGCATGAGAAGTTCAGTGGCAAGAATATCAAGTATTTTGATCCTGAGTTGAACGAGTCTTATACTCCTTATGTCATCGAGACATCCATAGGTGTGGACCGCATGTTCCTCAGTGTCATGTCGGCTGCATATTGCGAGGAGAAGCTCGATAACGGCGAGACCCGTGTCGTCCTACGTCTGCCCGAAGCCATTGCTCCGGTCAAGGTCGCTGTCCTCCCCTTGCTTAAGAAGGACGGACTGCCTGAGAAGGCACAGCAGGTCATCGACCTCCTCAAGTTTGACTACAACTGCCAGTATGACGAGAAGGACTCGATCGGCAAGCGTTATCGCCGCCACGATGCCATCGGCACGCCCTATTGTGTCACCGTCGATCATCAGACATTGCAGGATGACACCGTGACACTCCGCCACCGTGACACGATGGCGCAGGAGCGTGTGCCTATCGCCAGCCTCGAGTCAATCGTTGCCGACAAGGTAAGTATCAAGAGCTTGTTGAAAAAACTGGTGTAATCTATGGACAAGACATTGCTCGGAATGATGGCGCTCACCCTGCCGTTGCTTGCCGTGAGTTGCAACGACGACAGTGAGACGGGCACTGCCGATGACTGGCAGGCACGCAATGTGGCTTACGTCGATTCGCTGACGGCAGTATGGCGTGCCCAGCAGGACGACCCGTCGTCGGTGGCCGAAGGCGATACGCTCTATCGTCTCGACACGCAGTATACACCTGACGGGTTCCTCTATTATAAGCGGCGTGGTGTGGCCGACGGGTTTGTCGGGGTAGGCGAGACTGCCAAGTTCACCGATGTCGTGCGTGTCTACTATAAAGGATGGTTGATTGACGGCACCGAATTTGACTCCAATTATTCTGGGGACTATCCCGACTACGAATTGGATATACCCACAGACTTCACCGTGTCAGGCCTCCAAGCATCATCCGGCGGGATAATCTATGGGTGGACCGAGATATTGCAAGTCATGCGTCCCGCTGCAAATGCTACGGACAAGCGTGGAGACATGTTCCGCGTATTTATCCCGGCGGACCAAGGTTATGGCGCAAGTGCTTCGGGCAGCGTGCCGGCCAACTCTACACTGATATTTGACATCAATCTCGTAGAAGTCAATCCCGGCGATTGACTCGGCATAATGCGGATATCGGCCTGCGCCGGGCATGTGACATTGGCCTGCGCAGGCTTTTTCGTATGGACATCCGGTCGTGCAGCCTTATGCCGCAGGCAATGGCATGCGATGCCATCGTCCATAGCATACGATGCTGTCGGCTGTAGCATACGGTGTCATTGTCTGTTGCATTCTATGCCATCGCCGGTAGCATACGATGCCATGTGACGTCGCATGGCTTGCCGCCGGCAGTTGCCCGCACAGTCCTGCCTTGCCAAGTACGCCGGCAGTTGTAACACGATTGAAGCAAAAAACGGAGTTATGATGTCACAAGGATTGAAATAAAGCGATTTTTAGCCCTCATCGGCCTATCTCAAGACACATCGCAAGCATTATTTCAGGCTAATTGCACTATCTTTGCAGCCTGCAGGCTCATGCCGGCACCGCCTGTCGGCGTATGTCTCCCGGTGGGGCTTTGCGTATTGCAATCGTTATATTATTGTGAAAAGAAAAAAAGATACTGAATATGGAAACTGTTGTTAGTGGAATCCGCCCGACGGGTAATTTGCATCTGGGCAATTACTACGGTGCAGTCAAGAGCTTTCTGCAAATGCAGAATGATTACAATTGCCTGTTTTTCATCGCAGATTGGCATTCGATGACCACACGTCCCAAGCCCGAGGACATCGTGCGCAGCAGCAACACTATTCTGGCTGAATATCTGGCGTGCGGCATTGACCCGCACAAGGCGACAATCTATGTGCAGAGTGATGTGCCCGAGGTGCTCGAACTCTATCTGTATTTTAATATGAATGCCTATCTCGGCGAGCTGGAGCGCACGACGACTTTCAAGGAGAAAGCGCGCAAGCAGCCCGACAACGTCAATGCCGGATTGCTGACCTATCCGACACTGATGGCTGCCGATATCCTCATTCACCGTGCCGCCAAAGTGCCGGTGGGCAAGGACCAAGAGCAGAACATGGAGATGGCGCGACGCTATGCACGCCGCTTCAACACGATGTATGGAGTCGAGTTTTTCAAAGAACCCGAGTCGTTTTCGCTCTCGGCCAAGGCGGTCAAAATCCCCGGTCTCGACGGCAGCGGCAAGATGGGCAAGTCTGATGGCAACTGCATCTATCTGATCGACGACCCGGCGACGATACGCAAAAAAGTGATGAAAGCCGTCACCGATGCAGGACCTACCGAGCCTGACAGCGAGAAGCCTGAGGTGATACAAAACCTGTTTACGCTCATGGAGGTCGTCTCTCCGCGCGACACTTACGAATATTTTGATGCCAAGTGGAGGGATTGCTCAATCCGCTATGGCGACATGAAGAAGCAACTCGCCGAAGACATCGTGGCGGCCACCGAGCCAATCCGCGAGAAAATCAACGCCTATCTGGCCGACACCGACAACCTCGCCCGCATAGCCCGCATGGGAGCGGAAAAAGCCCGTGAAAGCGCGTCGAAGACTCTCGACGAAGTGCGGCATATCATCGGTTTCAAGCCACGCTTTTGACCAATGGTGAAAATCCGACAACAGACGATCGTATAGGAAATGGAAGATGTCTCATTCATAGAGTGGTGCCTCAACAACCTCAACTATTGGACCATAACGCTGCTGATGGCCATCGAAAGTTCGTTTATACCCTTTCCGTCAGAGGTGGTTGTCCCGCCTGCCGCCTACAAGGCTTACCATGGCGAGCTGAACATCTGGCTGGTCATATTGTTCTCGACCCTCGGCGCTGAGGTGGGGGCATTGGTCAATTACTATCTGGCAAAATATCTGGGACGCCCCATAATATACAGTTTTGCCGAGAGTCGTGTGGGGAGGATGTGCCTGCTGAGTGCCAAAAAAATGGAGCAGGCTGAGGCATTCTTCAACAAGCATGGAGTCATCTCGACATTCATCGGGAGGCTGGTCCCGGCAGTGAGGCAGCTGATTTCCATACCGGCCGGTCTGGCGCGGATGAATATGCCGAAATTCCTCATATTTACGGCCCTCGGGGCTCTGACTTGGAACTCTATCCTTGCCATGCTCGGCTATGTGGCCGGCCGTGCACTGCCGCGTGAAGAATTTGATGCTTTCATCAATGAGAAAAGCCACGCCATAGGCATGGTGTTTGTTGCCATTTTCGTGCTCATAGTCGCCTACCTCGTATATCAGGGCTTTAAGAAGAAATGAATAATGTCGTATAAAGAGATATGGATGACATTTTTATAATAATCTTGCTCATATTGCTCAATGGCGTATTCTCGATGTCTGAGATTGCCATGATTTCTGCCCGCAAGACAAAACTCTCAACCGAAGCGAAAAATGGGAAGAAGTCAGCCGTGCGGGCTATGAAGCTGCAAGACAATTCCGAGCGATTCCTGTCCACCATACAGATTGGCATCACACTGATAGGCATATTGACCGGTATGTATTCCGGAGATAAATTGGCAGAGGACTTTGCCGTCCTGCTCGAAGGGTGTGGCGTCTCTGTGGCATGGTCAAACGAATTGTCCAAACTGGTCATCATCGTCATAGTCACCTATCTGTCTATCGTCGTAGGCGAATTGGTCCCCAAAAAGATAGGTCTGAGCATGGGACATAAGGCTGCGATGAGGATTGCCACACCGATGTATGTCTTGTCGATTATTGCCATGCCGTTTGTCTGGGTGCTGGAGAAGAGTACAAAGTGGATATCGGCACTGCTCGGTGTGGACAAGCAGGAGAATCAGGTGACGGAAGACGAAATCAAGTCAATAGTGCGCGAGAGTGCCGAGGCTGGTGAGGTGCAGGAGGTCGAACAGGACATCATCGAGCGCGTCCTCGTATTGGGTGACCAGGATGTAGAGTCTATCATGACGCACCGCAAGGAGGTCAAATTCCTCGACATCGACATGACTGCCGATGAAATCCGTGCCGTGATGGATGAGCAGATATATGATTCCTACCCGGTGATAGACGGTGGCTCGGACAATGTCTGCGGCGTGGTGTCGCTCAAGGATATAATAAAAGAACTGTGGAAGGATAACTTCAGCCTGCGTTCCATAATGCACGAACCGATTTTCTATCCCGAGTCGATGACAGTATATAAGGCATTGGAAGACATGAAGAAGAGGAAAATAAGCCGTGTCTTCGTGTGCGATGAGTTCGGGACTATGACCGGAGTGGTAACTCTAAAGGATATCCTTGAAGGATTGGTAGGGACTATTCAGGAAAAAGGCACAGTGCCCATGATTGTGAAAAGACAGGGGACTGACGAATGGCTGGTTGAGGGGCAATGCCCGTTCTATGATTTCTTGGAATTCTTTGAGCGAGAGGACTTGTTTGAACCGAGCACTTATAATACCGTGGCGGGACTTATGATAGAGTCTCTCGGACATATTCCGTCAGAGGGTGAGAGTATTGATTGGAACGGTTTCCGCATAGAGGTGGCTGACATGGATGGCAACAGGATAGACAAACTGCTTGTGACTGTCAGGCCAAGGACCTGAAATGACAGAAGACCGGCTGTCAGCTGTCTAATTAAAGCATTTCTGCCCTATTTGAGCGGTGGCAGGCCGACGACGTGCAGGTCAATGTCCTTGTGCGCCGTTTCTTTTTCCGAAAACAGGTAAAGGTTGAGTTGTGGAGACTGCTCTGTCGCACTCCAAAGCACTGTCTGTATTGTTATGTCGGTCGAGAATGTCCCGTCTCTGAAAGTTATAGTGCAGTCCTGATTGGGCGAAGTGGCGATGTCGTTGCCCTCGTAGACAGTGGTGTTGTCATCGATGCTGATGATGCTTAGCTCGAAATCTTCGATGTCGTTGTATTTGCAACTGAAACTGCTGAGGTCTTTCTTGCCGGATTGAAGGTTGATATCTATTGTCAATGTATCCCCCGTATATAGATTGTCAGTCGATGTGCCGTTGCCTTTGATTGTTATGTTCTCGATATTGATCATAGGCATCTCGTTGTCATCATTTGTGCAACTTGCCACTGACATCAAGACAAATATTGTGACAAACAGATGATTAAATCTCATGATTGCGTCGGTTTTGTCTGCAAAAATAAGTATAAATGTGACATAGGCAACAATATTGATGCCTTATGGAACTGTGCAGGTCAGCTTAAGATGCTTAACTTTGCATGTTTATGTGATAAACAGGACGGATGATGCGTTATGAAGATATAAGGAAGTCCGTGTCAGCTTACCTTGACAGGACAGGTTATGCTGCAATGGATTTGAAGTATGCCATGTTTGACATGGATGGCGTGCTCTTTGACTCCATGCCTTACCATGCTAAAACATGGGTGCAAGTGATGGCAGAGACTGGCATCCCATTCAGCGAGGATGATGCCTATATTAATGAAGGGCGAAAGGGCGTGGCCACTATCGAGCTTGCCGTCAAAAGGATGGGTATGCCAGAGATGACAAAAGATGAGATACAGGCAATATATGATGAGAAGTGTGAGCTGTTTAATGCCTGTGGCGAGGCCGGCCCGATGAACGGCACTTTGCAATTGGTCAAATCTCTTGAGTCACATGGGGTGAGGATGACTGTCGTGACAGGCTCTGCCCAGCAATCATTGCTGCGTCGCATCGAGTCGGCATATCCTTCGCTGTTTGAACTTGACAAGATGGTTACGGCCAATGATGTCGTGCATGGTAAGCCCGATCCTGAACCATATCTGACGGGACTTCATAAGATGAATGCCAAGCAGTGGGAGGCAGTAGTCGTAGAGAATGCACCTCTCGGCGCGCAGGCGGGTAGAGCGGCAGGAGTGTTTACTGTTGTCGTCAATACAGGACCGTTGCCGGATGCAACTTTGCGGGATAGTGGAGCAGATTTGCTCTTTCATGACATGGATGAATTTAGGGACTCGTTGGCGACATTGTTTGAAGTGATACGTAATACAGTTAATGAGAATGGAAGAAAATAATGAGACAATCAGCCGTGCCGATAAGGCGGAGAAACTGTTCAGGCAAGGCTGCAACTGTTCGCAGTCGGTGTTTGTGGCATTTGCAGACCTGTATGGCATTGATGAGACTATGGCAATGAGGCTCTCGGCATCGTTTGGAGCAGGCATCGGCCGTATGCGTGAGACCTGTGGCGCGGCTTGCGGGCTTTTTATGCTTGCCGGGATGTATGATTGTGCAACTTGTCCGAGTGACAGAGCCGGCAAAATCCGCAATTATGAGTTGGTACAGAAGTTGGCACGACAATTCGTGGAGCGTAACGGGTCATTGAAATGTTCACTCATGCTCGGTGCACTTGCCGATAAAAAGATTACGCCCGAAGCGCAGGAACGTACGCCTGAATATTATAAAAAAAGGCCATGCCCACACATCGTGCATGAGGCAGCAGCAATATGGGAAGAATTCATAAAAGAAAATGGTTTGATTGCAGCAGATAAATAGACCTGACAGAGGCACGTCTTTGTCCCAACATGCAAAAAAACAGTTTTGTGACTGTTTTTTAACGCAATAGTAGGTGACTGAATAAATAAATTGATAAATTTGCAGCGACAAAGTAATTAAACTAACTATGTTGAAAGAAAAAGCGGGTTCAAATGCAGGCCAGATTTGGAATGCATTGAATGAAAAAGGCACTATGGCCTTTAAGGAACTGAAAAAAGTCACAAAGTTTACAGACAAAGACTTGTATTTGGGATTGGGTTGGTTGCTACGTGAAGACAAAATCACTGTAGAACCGGTAGACGAAAAAGAATTCAAAGCCAGCCTGAAGTAAGCGCTGCTCTGGAGTGCTTGCTATTCAAGAGAAGATTGCATGAGGCTTTTATTGTGAATGAAAGCATTGGTGCAGTCTTTTGTTTTTATGAATGGCAATAATTTGTCGCTGTAAGTTTGCAGCTTGACAGATTATGCTTAATTTTGCACCGTAATTTTTTATAAATACTAAAAGTAGATAGAAATGTCGAGAATTTGTCAAATTACAGGAAGGAAGCCGGCAGTTGGTAATAACGTGTCGCACTCTAAGAGAAGGACAAAGAGGCGTTTTGACATAAACCTCTTGTCTAAGAAGTTTTATTATGCTGAGCAAGATTGCTGGATTTCGTTGCGAATCAGTGCTGCCGGCATACGCAAAGTCAATAAGGTAGGCCTTCATAAGGCATTGGTTGAAGCGGTCGAGAAAGGATATTGCGACTGGAATTCAATTAAGGTAATAGGTTAAAATCAAGGAGGATTTGTCAAATGGCAAAGAAAGCAAAAGGCAATAGAGTCCAAGTTATTTTGGAGTGTACAGAGCACAAGGCTAGCGGGATGCCGGGAACCTCTCGTTACATCACAACTAAGAACAAGAAGAATACTTCCGAGAGGCTTGAGTTGAAGAAATATAATCCCATTCTCGGTCGAATGACTATTCATAAGGAAATAAAATAAGGATAAAATATGGCAAAGAAAGCGGTAGCAACCTTGCAAGAAGGCAAGACAGACGGACGTTCTTATTCTAAAGTGATAAGGATGGTCAAGTCTCCCAAGACTGGGGCTTATATGTTTGACGAAAAGATGGTGCCTAACGAAAAAGTCGATGAATTCTTTAAGAAGTAAATAACTCGACAAATAAAGAATCGTCCCCTTGTATTGGATTTTCCTAATGCAAGGGGATTTTTTAATGCTAATCACTATCTTTGTAGATGTAAAATAAAACAGTTATGGGATTGTTTAGTTTCCTGTCTAAGGATAAGAAAGAAACTTTAGACAAAGGTCTGTCAAAGACGAAAGAAAGCATCTTCACTAAGATTGCACGTGCCGTCGCTGGGAAATCGACCATCGACGACGAGGTGTTGGATAATCTCGAGGAGGTGCTTGTTACTTCTGATGTGGGGGTAGCTACTACGCTCAAGGTGATAGAGCGTGTGAAAAAACGAGTTGAAAAAGATAAATATGTCACGACAGGCGAGTTGAATAATATATTGCATGATGAGATTGCCTCAATGATATTGGAGAATCATGAGGGGGTGAATGCCGATTTTCAAGTCATGCAGGATAGTAAAC
Source organism: Candidatus Avibacteroides avistercoris (assembly GCA_020012075.1). GTDB lineage: Bacteria > Bacteroidota > Bacteroidia > Bacteroidales > Bacteroidaceae > Avibacteroides > Avibacteroides avistercoris. Next base: position 2,789 of record DWUP01000007.1, on the reverse strand, counting down.
CCTATGTCATACTGGTTGTCGGCGTGAATGGTGTCGGCAAGACGACGACGATAGGCAAACTCGCATATCAATTCAAGAAAGCCGGCAATAAAGTCTTTCTTGGTGCCGCTGATACATTCCGTGCGGCAGCGGTCGAGCAGCTTGACATTTGGGGACAGCGCGTGGGAGTGCCTGTGATAAAGCAAAAAATGGGAGCCGACCCTGCTTCAGTGGCTTTCGATACTCTCAATTCGGCTGTGGCGAATAATGCCGATGTGGTAATTATTGACACGGCAGGCCGTCTGCACAATAAGGTCAATCTGATGAATGAATTGACCAAGATAAAAAATGTAATGAAGAAAGTTGTCCCCGATGCCCCCCACGAGATACTTTTGGTCTTGGATGGATCGACAGGCCAAAATGCATTCGAGCAGGCTAAACAATTTACGAAAGCGACGGAAGTAAACGCCCTTGCCGTAACTAAACTGGATGGGACGGCAAAAGGCGGGGTGGTAATAGGTATCTCCGACCAATTTAAAATACCGGTGAAATACATCGGACTCGGTGAGGGAATAGAAGACTTACAGATATTCAGGCGCAGGGAATTCGTAGACTCTTTGTTCGGTAGCAATGAAAAATAATATAATTGACGTCATCACTCTTGGTTGCTCAAAAAATCTCGTAGACTCGGAGATGTTGATGAAACAATTGGCTGTCAATGGCTATATGGTGCGTCATGACCCGGAAGAGATAGAAGGGCGCATAGCCGTGGTAAATACCTGTGGCTTCATTGGTGATGCCAAAGAGGAATCAATCAATATGATACTCGAACTTGCGGAGCTCAAGGACGAGGGGAAGCTGGATAGGCTCTATGTCATGGGATGCTTGTCAGAGCGTTACCTGAACGACCTGAAGAAGGAAATCCCGCAAGTAGACAAATATTATGGCAAGTTCAATTGGGCAGAACTATTAGATGATTTGGGCAAAAGCATACAACCCAATTACCTGAATCATCGTATGCTAACGACGCCGGCACACTATGCTTATTTGAAAATTGCCGAAGGCTGCAACCGGCATTGTGCGTACTGTGCCATACCAATCATAACCGGCAATTATCGTTCGCGTCCTGAACCCGAGATTCTTTCAGAGGTCAAATATCTTGTGGACTCTGGCGTCAAGGAGTTTCAAGTCATCGCACAAGACCTGACCTATTATGGCATGGACACCGAGCACCGGCTCATGTTGCCCCAGCTCGTCACCCGGATGGCTGAAATACCCGGAGTGGAATGGATAAGGTTGCACTATGCCTATCCGACAATGTTCCCCTACGACCTTCTGCCCGTGATGCGCGAGCATGACAATGTCTGCAAATATCTCGACATCGCCTTGCAACACATCAGTGACAATATGCTCACGGCCATGCGCCGCCACATAACATCGGATGAGACCTATCGCTTGATAGAGCGGTTGCGCAGCGAAGTGCCCGGCATACACCTCCGCACCACGTTGATGGTCGGTTTCCCGGGCGAGACAGAAGACGATTTTGCCCGGCTCAAGCAGTTTGTCCGCGACGTGCGCTTCGAGCGGATGGGGGCATTCGCTTATTCAGAGGAGGATGGCACCTATGCTGCCGAACATTATGAAGACAATGTCCCGCAGGAGGTCAAGCAAGCGCGCCTCGATGAGTTGATGTCCATCCAGCAGGAGATTTCTGCAGAGAAGGCGGCAGAGAAAGTCGGCAAAGCATATAAAGTCATTATCGACCGCAAGGAGGGCGAATACTATGTCGGGCGTACTGAATATGACTCACCCGAGGTGGACCCCGAAGTCCTGATCAAAGCCGGCACCCGCCAACTCATCATAGGCGACTTCTATGAAGTCAAAGTGAGCGATGCCGACGATTTTGATCTCTATGGCGAAGTGACAGGACACCTGAATTATTAATCCTTAAATAATATATGGAATATGGAGAAAGTTTTAGGGCTTATAAAGAATGATCCTTGGTTGGAACCTTATTCCGGTGCCATCAACGGCCGGCACGAATTTGTGTTGCGTAAGGAGAGTGAACTCACGGGCAACGGGAAAGTGAGACTTTCAGATTTTGCTGACGGCTATCTCTACTTTGGCCTTCACAAGTCTGGCAGCGGATGGGTGTTGCGTGAATGGGCACCAAATGCGACGAAGATGTTCCTTGTAGGCACTTTCAATGATTGGCAGGAGAAACCGGCCTACCAGTTTAAGGCTAAAAAGAATGGTGTCTGGGAACTGAAGATGAAGCCTGAGGCCATCAAGCACCTCGATTTGTATAAATTGCATGTCTATTGGGACGGTGGCAGCGGCGAGCGTATCCCGGCATGGGTCAATCGCGTAGTGCAGGATGAGACTACCAAAATCTTCTCGGCACAAGTCTGGGACCCCGAGCACCCCTATAAGTTCAGGAAGAGACAATTTAAGCCCAAGACCAATCCTCTGCTCATATATGAATGTCACATAGGAATGGCGCAAGATGCTGAGAAGGTAGGCACATACCGCGAGTTCAAGGACAATGTACTGCCGCGTGTCGTCGCTGACGGATACAATTGTCTTCAGATAATGGCCATACAGGAACATCCCTATTATGGCAGCTTCGGTTATCATGTGTCAAGTTTCTTTGCACCTTCCTCGCGGTTTGGCACTCCCGATGAATTGAAGGAACTGATAGACGAAGCGCATCGCAGCGGCCTTGCAGTTATTATGGATATCGTCCACTCACATGCTGTCAAGAATGAAGTCGAGGGTCTTGCCAATTTTGCCGGCGACCCCAACCAATA
>DWUP01000047.1 GCA_020012075.1 Candidatus Avibacteroides avistercoris | reverse complement strand
TTAGCCTTGGCCTCATTGACTTTCTTTTCAGCTTCGAGACGCTGTTGCATTTCGGCCTTTTGCTTCTCTGCCAATGCATTGCGCAGGTTGTCAAGACCCTTTTGCTTGTCATTCTTCCAAGCATTGAATTTAGCCTCAGCCTCAGCTTCGCCGAAAGCGCCTTTCCTGACACCGCCCATCAGGTGCTTCTTCATATAAACGCCTTCCTTCGACAAGATGCTCCGTGCCGTGTCAGTCGGCTGTGCGCCGCACATTACCCAGTACAATGCTCTGTCAAAGTTCAAATTCACAGCAGACGGATTGACGTTGGGATTATATGTACCCAGCTTCTCAATAAACCTGCCATCACGTGGTGCCCTGCTGTCAGCAACGACAATGTGGTAGAAGGGATAACCCTTGCGGCCATGTCTTTGCAATCTAATTTTTGTTGCCATTTCTTTGTTTAATTTGATTAATGTAATTAAAGCGTCCGACAACTCGTATCGGCGGTGCAAAAGTATACATTTTGGACGAAATGGCAAAAACTGATGATAAAATGTACACCGATTATTAATTATTGTGGGTGACAGCTGACGGACAGACCACACATGCCTTGATGCCGCCACCAGACGGCCTGATCTCTGACAGAAAGCAGCCCGGCATCACCGTCATCCATTGACGGTCGTGACAGCACAGGATGCCACTGGAAAAACTTAGGCTGCAAATATATATTTTTAAGTTGCAAATATATATCTCTAACCTGCAAATATATATTTTTAGCCTAAGCTGCGCCGACACCTCCCGATGCCGGCCCGTCCCGGGGGTGCGACAGGCGACGCAAGACCCGTTAAATGCCGCAATCACTTTTTTATATTGAGGAAATATGTACCTTTGCACACATAAACAAGCAGATTATGAAAATCAGCATCGTAGCTGGTGCAAGACCCAACTTCATAAAGATCGCTCCGCTCGTCCATGCCATCGAACGATTCAGGCAAGGCGGAAGTGACCTGTCATCCAGATTGATTTATACGGGTTCGGCGCATGACGCCAGTCTCGGCGAACAGCTATTCGAAGACCTTCGCATCAGCCGTCCGGACACGTGCCTCGGAGTCACCTGCACCAACCAGAATGAGCGCGCGGCAGCCATAATGACAGCATTTGAAAGAGAGCTTGCCGAGTACCCCACTGACATTGTGCTCGTGGTCGACGACCTGACCCCGACAATGGCATGTGCGATAGTAGCAAAGAAAATGGAAGTCAAGGTGGCACATCTCATAGCCGGCACGCGGTCATTCGACATGACCAAGCCAAAGGAAGTGAACAGCATGATCGCCGACGGCCTTTCAGACTATCTGTTTACTGCCGGATATGGGGCCAACAGCAACCTTAACCGCTCGGGGGCATCACTCAGCAACACATTCATGGTGGGCAACATACTGATGGATGCGATACGCGAAAATTGGGACAGGATGCTGCAACCTGACATATTCCGGGACACGCGCCTTGACGAGACAGGATATATATTGTTTACCGCCAACCGGCCGATGCTCGTCGGCAACAAGACGTTGCTCAACGAAATCGTCTCAGCCATCTGCAATGCCATCAGACCCATGAGGCTGGTAGCACCGCTGCACGACTTCGCACGCAACGCCATAAGCAGTCACACACTGCACACATGTCCCAATCTGGTCGTCACCACACCGATGAGATGTCTGGAGTTCTGGTATCTGGAAAAGAATGCAAAAGGCATCATAACCGACTCGGGGAACGTCGCTGAAGAAGCGACATTCATAGGGACACCGTGCATCACGATGAACAACTACGTAGAGCACAAGGAGACCGTCACTATCGGGAGCAACGAACTGGCGGGTGAAAACCCTGCACTGATAGCCGAATTAGCCGGCAGGATTGTAAATGGCAAATGGAAAGCCTGCGGCATCCCCGAGAGATGGGACGGGCGCACAGCCACAAGGATTATCCAGACATTAATCAACATGTAGAAAAAAGACCTTTCCACATCAATACTTTTAACAAAATGACAGAACAAGAACCTTTTTTAGTTTTCTCGGGCACAAAGTCAAGGTATCTGGCCGAGAAGATTTGCAATCACCTCGGCTGTCCGCTGGGCAACATGAATATCCTGCACTTCGCCGATGGCGAGTTTGCTGTCAGCTTTGAGGAATCAATCAGGGGCAAATATGTCTTCCTCGTGCAATCGACATTCCCCAACAGCGACAACTTGATGGAACTGTTGCTGATGATTGACGCAGCCAAGCGTGCAAGTGCCAAAAGCATCATTGCCGTAGTCCCCTACTTCGGGTGGGCAAGGCAGGACCGCAAGGACAAGCCAAGAGTCAGCATCGGCGCCAAGCTGGTAGCAGACCTCATGAGTGTGGCAGGCATCGACCGCATAATCACGATGGACCTCCATGCCGACCAGATTCAAGGGTTCTTTGACGTCCCGGTCGATCATCTCTATGCCAGCGCAGTTTTCGCACCCTACATCGAGTCACTCAATCTTGAGAATCTGGTCATTGCCACTCCGGATGTCGGAGGTTCAAAGAGAGCTTCGACCTACTCCAAATACCTTCATTGCCCGCTGGTACTCTGCAACAAGACAAGAGCCAAGGCCAACGTGGTCGAGACAATACAAATCATAGGCGATGTGAAAGACAAAAACGTCATCCTCGTAGATGACATCGTCGATACTGCCGGCACAATCGTAAAGGCTGCCGAAATCATGCTCGACGCCGGTGCCAAGTCTGTGCGCGCGATAGCCAGCCACTGCGTGATGTCTGACCCTGCCACCGAGCGCGTAAACAATTCACGTCTTGAGGAGTTAATCTTCACGGACAGCATACCTTACACCAAAGACAGCAGCAAAGTCAAACAACTCAGCATAGCAAAAATCTTTGCAAATGCCATCAGATGTGTGATTGACAATACGAGCATCAGTTCACAATACGTAATGTGACAGATGATGCCATAAACCGGGCAGGCCTTGAGAATCAAGACCTGCTTTTGTTTTTTATACCAATATCCATACAAAAAAAAGCATAATGGCGCACAACGGCCCGGGCAAGGTAAGATAATTAAGTATTTTTTCATCTTTCTGCAAACTTGTTACCACGGCCATAACCTACCTTTGCAACCATTCCAAACAACGAAAATAAAAAGAGTCATAAATGAACAAACGCTTGCTTGCCGCTTTTGGCAACAAACTGAGCCGGAAAAATGCGGTGATAGCCGTCATTCTAATAATTATCATAGTAGCCGCATACATCATACTCAACCGAAAGGCAGAAGTAGTAGAAGACACCCCTATAGTCAGCATCATGCCGACACAACAAGAGAATGTCGAAATATATGGCGACTATGTGGGACGAATCAGGGCACAACAATTCGTGGAAGTCAGGGCGAGAGTCGAGGGATTCCTCGAGCAGATGCTTTTTGAGGAAGGTACTCACGTAAACAAAGACCAAGTGCTATTCATTATCAACCAAGACCAATACATTGCCAAGGTAGATAAGGCAAAGGCACAACTCAAGAAAGACGAAGCACAGGCAAGGAAAGCCGAGCGCGATCTGGAGCGTATCCGCCCCTTGTATGAGCAGAATGCGGCAAGCCAGCTGGACTTGGACAATGCAATAGCGGCCTACGAAATGGCTGTAGCCACTGTGGGGATGAGCCAAGCAGACCTCGACCAGGCAGAACAGGAATTGGGCTACACGATGGTGACATCACCCATCTCAGGCAATATCAGTGAGCGGTATGTCGATCTCGGGACGCTCGTCGGGACATCAGGCAAGTCACTGCTGGCCACAGTGGTCAAGAGTGACACAGTGTTGGTCGATTTCAGCATGACGGCACTCGACTACTTAAAAAGCAAAGAACGCAATATCACGATTGGGCAAAAAGACTCTACCCGCACATGGCAACCGACCGTCACAATCACATTACCTGACAACACTACATACCCATATAAAGGGATTGTGGACTTTGCAGAGCCGCAAGTGGATCCGAGAACAGGTACATTCTCAGTCAGAGCCGAGATGCCAAACCCAAAACAAGTATTGCTGCCGGGACAATTCACCAAGGTACGGCTCTTGCTGGATGTGAGATCCAACGCCACAGTCGTCCCACAGAAGGCTCTCATCATTGAAAAAGGCGGAGCATATATATATGTAATGCGCAAAGACTCGACAGTCGAAAAGCGTTTCATCGAACTCGGACCAGAGTTTGGCAATAGCACAGTCGTAGAAAGAGGACTTGTGCCTGGTGAAAATATTGTAGTTGAAGGTTATCACAAACTGACCCCCGGCATCAAAGTCAAGGTCAGCAACAAGAAATAACAAGACGGAGAAATGAAAATCACCTATTTTATAGACCGTCCTGTATTCTCCGCAGTAATCTCGATACTAATCGTGATTGTCGGGATAATAGGACTCACGATGTTGCCAATCGACCAATACCCGCAGATTACACCACCGGTAGTCAAGATTTCCGCATCATATCCGGGAGCGAGCGCGCTCACTGTGTCGCAGGCGGTAGCAACCCCGATAGAACAGGAGCTGAACGGGACACCCGGAATGCTATATATGGAATCTACAAGTTCCAATTCCGGTGGCTTTTCGGCAACAATCACATTTGACATTTCATCCGACCCGGAATTGTCTGCCGTAGAGATACAAAACCGTGTAAAACTGGCGGAGGCGCGGCTTCCGGCGGAAGTAATACAAAACGGCATCTCTGTCGAGAAACAAGCATCCAGCCAGTTGATGACCATCTGTCTGACATCTACGGACCCGAAATTTGACGAAATATATCTCAGCAACTTCACTACCATCAACGTGCTCGACTTGCTACGACGCATACCGGGAGTAGGACGAGTCTCAAACATCGGTAGCCGCTACTATGCCATGCAGATATGGGTACAGCCGGATAAACTGGCAAACTTCGGATTGACAGTCAAAGATGTGCAAAACGCCCTAAAAGACCAAAACAGAGAATCGGCCGCAGGCGTGCTGGGACAGCAACCAGTGGACGGACTGGACATCACAATCCCCATCACCACACAAGGCAGACTGTCTACTGTCAATCAATTCGAAGAAATAGTACTCAGAGCCAATCCGGACGGCTCGCTCATCCGTCTACGCGACGTCGCACGTGTCTCGCTGGAAGCACAATCCTACAACACAGAGAGTGGCATCAATGGTGGACATGCAGCTGTATTGGCAGTCTATATGCTGCCGGGAGCAAATGCAATGGAGGTCGCCGAACGGGTCAAAGCACAGATGGAAGAGGTGAGCAAAAATTTCCCCGACGGGCTCAACTATGAAATCCCGTTTGACATGACCACCTACATCTCAGAGTCAATACACGAAGTATACAAGACTCTATTCGAAGCATTGTTCCTTGTGATAGTAGTGGTATTCCTATCACTTCAAAATTGGAGAGCAACGATAATCCCAATAGTAGCCGTACCCATATCACTCATCGGCACATTCGGATTCATGCTGATCTTCGGGTTCTCGCTCAATATGCTGACATTGCTCGGTCTCGTTCTCGCCATAGGTATTGTCGTAGATGATGCCATAGTAGTCGTGGAGAACGTAGAGCGCATAATGGAAGAGGACAAACTAAGCGCATACGAAGCGACCAAGAAGGCTATGAACGGTTTGGCCGGTGCATTAATCGCGACATCACTTGTACTCGCTGCCGTATTCGTGCCGGTAAGTTTCCTCGCAGGCATTACCGGACAGCTTTACCGTCAGTTTACTGTGACTATTGTGGTATCCGTATTGATTTCGACCATCGTGGCCCTGACACTCAGTCCGGTGATGTGTTCGCTGATACTAAAGCCATCGAAACACAAATCAAACATCGTCTTTGACAAAATCAACAAATGGCTGGCAATCGGTAATAACAAATACATATCGCTGATAAAAAGTGCTATCAAGCACCCAAAAAGAGTTATGGCAGGTTTCGGTCTGGTGATTGTCCTGATATTCATAATACACAATCTGACACCCACCAGCTTTTTGCCCATAGAGGATCAAGGTTACTTCAAGGTAGAACTTGAGCTACCCGAGGGCGCAACGCTCGAAAGGACACGTGAAGTGACTGACCGCGCCGTGGCATATATAATGAAAAACAAATATGTCCACTACGTACAGAGTGTCACCGGCAGTAGCCCCCGTGTCGGAACAAGTCAGGCAAGGAGTGACCTCACCGTCATCCTAAAGCCATGGGAGGAACGCGACAACACGACAATCGACGACGTCATGCAGGAAATCAAAGCCGGCCTCGAGCAATATCCGGAGTGCAAAGTCTATCTGTCCACTCCACCGGTAATCCCCGGGCTTGGTTCTTCAGGCGGATTTGAAATGCAGCTGGAGGCACGCGGCGATGCTACATTCGACAACCTTGTGTCCGCCACAGATACTCTGATGGCATACGCGTCAAAGAGTAAAGTGTTGTCAGGCTTGTCATCCTCATTACAAGCCGAAATCCCGCAACTTTACTTCGACGTAGACCGTGACAAAGTCAAGTTGGCAGGCGTACCTCTATCCGATGTGTTCTCGACGATGAAAGCCTACACAGGCTCGGTATACGTCAATGACTTCAATATGTTCAACCGCATCTATAGAGTATATATCCAAGCAGAGTCAGTATATCGTGAGCATCAGGACAACATCAATCTGTTTTTCGTCAAAGGCAGCAACAATGCCATGATACCACTGACCTCGCTCGGTACGACCGAATACACCACAGGGCCGGGCAGTATCAAACGTTTCAATATGTTCAACACCGCCGTCATCCGCGGCGAAGCCAATGAGGGATATAGCTCGGGACAGGCGATGGCAGAAATCGAACAAATAGCGCAGGACCATTTGCCAGACAACATCGGTGTCGAGTGGAGCGGGCTCTCCTATCAAGAGAAGAAAGCCGGCGGACAGACAGGACTAATCCTATTCCTCGTATTCGTATTTGTATTCCTGTTTCTTGCTGCATTGTACGAAAGTTGGAGCGTGCCGGTGGCAGTATTACTCTCGCTGCCCGTTGCGGCACTGGGTGCATATATCGGGATTTCGCTCTGCGGGCTGGAGAATGACACCTATTTCCAGATAGGTCTCGTCATGCTCATCGGACTGGCGGCAAAGAATGCAATCCTCATCGTCGAATTTGCAAAAGATGAAGTAGATGCAGGCAAAGACCTGATTGAATCTACTCTCCATGCATCCCATCTGCGTTTCCGCCCCATTTTGATGACTTCGTTGGCATTTATCCTCGGCATGCTTCCCATGGTGCTTGCCAGTGGTCCCGGCTCGGCCAGCCGTCAAGCCATAGGCACAGGGGTATTCTTTGGCATGATTGCGGCCGTGCTCTTCGGCATCGTGCTCGTCCCATTCTTCTTCATCATGATTTATAAGGCAAAAGGCAAACTCAAGCGCAATGCCTACAAGCAAACAATAAGCAAATGAAAAGTCTCATCATCAGAATATTGCTAATAGCTGCACTCATGCCGGCAGTGGTCTCATGCAAAATCGGGAAGAAATATGTCCGTCCGGACCTTGACTTGCCCCAACTGATTGACTCGACGGCCACCGACTCAAGCTCGGTCAAAGACATCGAGTGGCAGACGCTGTTTGCCGACCCGGCACTGCAAGACCTTATATATAAAGCCCTCGACTACAACAAAGACCTCAAGATAGCCGTTGCCCGCGTCAATGAGCTCGCCGAGCAGAAGCGTATAAGCACTGCCGACATGCTCCCGTCCATAGGAGGCCAATTCTACGGACGCAAGGAAGGGATGTTCTACGGACACCGCAACAAGACCTACGATGACCAGATTAACCTTGTGGGGCGTGTATCTTGGGAACTTGACATCTGGGGCAAGCTGCGTTGGGCCAAAGAGAGCACTGTGGCAGAGTTTCTTGCATCGGTAGAAAACCAGCGTGCCGTGAGGATTTCAATCATAGCGCAAGTGGCAAGGGCATACTTCGAACTTGTCGCTTTGGACAATGAGTTGAAGATTGTCCGTCAGACACTCAACTCACGTGCCGAGGGTGTAAGATTGGCCGAGATACGCTACAGGGGAGGCCTGACATCAGAGATTGTCTACCAACAGGCAAAACTCGAGCTGGCAAGGACAGAGACTCTCATCCCAGACCTCGAAAGGCAGATTTCGCTCAAGGAAAATGAAATATCATTCCTCACCGGTGACTACCCACACAGCATCAAGAGGACGGAAGACCTTGCAGCGATTCCCATGCCAGAGAGCTTGCCCATAGGACTGCCATCTACCCTGCTCCAGCGCCGCCCTGACATACGCGAAGCCGAGCAACACCTCATCGCAGCCAACGCCGAGGTGGGCATCGCGCTGACGAGCATGTTCCCCAGTCTCTCGCTGACAGGACAATTCGGAGCTGAAAGCGAAGTGTTCAAAGACCTGCTCAAATCGCCATTCCACCAGATAATAGGCAATCTGCTCAGCCCCATGTTTGGCGCAGGGCAAAACATCGCCCGACACAAGTCAAAGAAAGCGGCCTACGAGCGGGCAAAGGCAGAGTATGAGAAAGCTGTGATAGGAGCATTCCGCGATGTGCACAACGCCATCACCAATTTCAACAAAATCAAAGAGATTTGCAAGCTGCGCGACACCTATGAGAAATCGTCCAAGAGCACCATGGAACTGGCCCAGCTGCAATACCTCAACGGTGTGATTGCCTACCTCGACCTGCTCGACGTGCAGCGTGGCTACTTCGACGCACAGATCAGCTTGAGCAACGCCATCCGCGACAAACAGATAATGCTCGTCAATCTCTACCAGTCGCTCGGCGGCGGGTGGTGACAGGATAAAAGTCAGGGCGGCATCACTGCCGCCCAAACCCACACTTGTCAGAAACCTATCTTGGTGCGGCCGTCAGACCACGCGATATTCTCTTCGTCACACATTGCACGCAGCTCGTCGATGCCGACCGCCTCGTCACCAGACAGGATGGAGGCCACGGCACGCTTGCGGGCTACATTCTCTATCTGCCCGCCACTGAAGTCATAGCGTGCGGCCAGTGTGCCGGCATCGCTGTCGGGCAGGTCGGGAATCATCGTCCTCCAGATGGCCTTTTTAGCCTCGGTGCAAGGTCTGTCAAACCTTATCTTGTAGAGGAAACGCCGCTCAAAAGCCTTGTCCATGTTTTGCGTCAGGTTGGTCGTCGCTATCATGATGCCGTCGAGCCGCTCCATCTCTTGCAGGATGATGTTCTGCACCGAGTTTTCCATCTTGTCCACCGCGCGGTCAGCCCCTTCGAGCCGGCGGCCAATCAGTGCGTCGGCCTCGTTGAAGAGCAATATCGGCACGCGGTCGGCCGCCTTTGCCACGCGGCGGTAGTTGTCGAAGAGGGCCTTGACATTCTTCTCACTCTCGCCCACCCACATGCTCTTGACCTGCTCGACATTGACCTCGACGATGTCACGCCCCGACTGCCGGGCCAACTGGTAGACCGTCTCGGTCTTGCCCGTGCCGGGCGAGCCATAGAAGAGGCAGGTGAAACCAGTCCTCATGCCGTTCGACGAGAGCCGCGCCCTAATCCCGTCATAGCTCTCGGGGGCAAGCAGCTCGGCCAGCCGCCTGACCTGCGCCTCCTCGCGCTCGTTGTAATAGAGCCGCTTGGCCGTCAGGTCAGTGCATTTCAACACACCACGGTGCACGGGAGCTGAGATGTCAAGCTCGGCGAGAAGGTCACTCTTGGCGCGGCCGGTCAGACAGAATGAGCCACGGTCGGCCATGCCGTCGGCGTTGGCATATTCCACCCAGCCATCTTGCATCAATTCATTTGTGCCATTCTCCAATTGGGACTTGACATCCCTCCACGTGCCGCGCGAAGGGAATATATCTTCAATGTCATGTGACTGCAACTCGTCGCGGCCGTCATTGACGAAACGGTGGCAGAAGTAGAGCAGCAGCAATCCGTCGTCACTCACCCAGCCATTAGAGAGATAGCCCCCGTCGGCCATGCGGCGCACGAACAGCAGGTGGCGGTTGGCATCAAACAGGGCAATCACCTCACGGTTGAAGCCGTCATAGTCAATCTCATCGTCGGACAAATACTGCCTGAACAGCTCGTCCAACTCCACAAACAGCCCGCTGCAATCCACCCTCGGCGGCGCGGGCTTGACATAATCGCGGTCATGGCTGAGCGCGTCGAGAGCATCCTGCCTGACCATATAGCTGTTGCCCCCTCTCCTCCGTCGGCGCCTCACATAGCCACGCTCGACCAGCACGTCGATGTCGCCGACGAAGCGCAGCATCCTGACATTGGTGCAATCGAATTTGCCGGCCAAGTCGCGGATGCGTATGTCAGTGTCATCGTGACTATCGACAAAGACGGCCAGCAGCACACACTGCACAGGGGTGAGCGACAGCCGCCCGGCGATGTAGCCTATCGGCCGCCCGGCACGGCGCAGGAAGTTGTCACTCAGCCCCGAGTCCCTGGCCAGACCCACTATTTGCTCCATCGCCGTCATCAGGTCGGGCATCCCGTGTGCGATGTCATCCCGCTTGCCGGTCATACCATTGCCTCCGGGCAAGCCTTTCTTTGATTTCTTTGTCATGGCATTATCCTCATGTTTATCGTCGGCAAAGATGCACACAGTCTATGCCAACACGCGGCACAAGTGAGGATATAATCAAAAAACTCCCATTCCCCCGCCCCATGCCGGCTGCCGCTGCGACGGCCACGCCCGGCGTGAAATGCCCGGCATAGGGACATGACTTGCCATCGGGCGGGATGTGACAACCGCCGGCACGGCGCATAATCTCTATTTGACGACGTTGAATATATATTTGCCGACGTTAAACATATATTTACCGACGTTGAACATATATTCAACGTCGGTAAATAGAAATTGTCCGCCGACCAATGCTGAATCATGCCGCACACGGCGGGAAGTTGCAACGCTTGCCGGCGGACATCGTCAGCCGGCCGGCAGGGCATCGTCTTGCCACTGACGGCCGGCGAGCAAGGCAAAAGCTGTGCATGATGCCCTGTGATAGACGAAATATCACTACCTTTGCAGCCGTGACGGCGGACGCCGCGCGTCCCGTGTGCTTGAACACCACGTAAAAAACAAGAAACATGAACAAGAAAGTATCCATCCTCTTCATGCTGACAGGCATAGCATTCAACGTCTGCCTGCTGGCTTCCAACCTCCTCGAAACCAAAGTAATCGACCTGTGGGGACTGACAGCCACGGGCGGGCTGGTCGTCTTCCCCATCTCCTACATCATCAACGACTGCATCACCGAGGTGTGGGGCTACCGCAAAGCGCGGCTCATCATCTGGAGCGGCTTCGCCTCAAACTTTGCCATGATAGCTTTCTCGCAGATGGTCATTGCCTTGCCCGCCGCGCCATTCTGGCAGGGCGAGGAGAGTTTCGACTTCGTCTTCGGGCTCGCGCCGCGCATCGCAGTGGCAAGTCTGGCAGCATTCCTCGTGGGCTCATTCCTCAACGCGGCAGTGATGAGCCGCATGAAAGTGGCCATGCACGGACGGGCTTTCTCGCTCCGCGCCATAGCCTCGACGCTGGCGGGCGAAGCGGCCGACTCGTGCATCTTCTTCCCCATCGCCTTCGCGGGCCTCATCCCGGCGGGTGAGATAGCGGTGATGATTGCCACGCAGGCGGCGCTCAAGTCACTCTATGAGGTCATCGCCCTGCCCGTGACGGTCCGCGCGGTGCGCGCCATCAAGCGTGCCGAAGGCGAAGATGTCTATGACAAAGGCATTTCATACAGGATATTTTAATACATGACCATGCAAGAGAAAATAAACAGAGATGCAGCCCTCGTGCTGCTGAGCGGCGGGCAGGACTCGACTACATGCCTCTATTGGGCCAAAGAGAGGTTTGCCGAGGTGACCGCACTGACATTCGACTACGGGCAGACGCACCGCGCCGAGACCGAGGCGGCGGAGAAAATCGCTGCATTGGCAGGTGTCGAACAACACTGTGCGGACGCTTCGTTTATCGCGACCATCGGGCGCAGTGCCCTGACCGACCACAACATACCGATGGACGAGACGCGTCCCGAGGGTGGCTATCCCAACACATTCGTGCCGGGACGCAACATGTTCTTCCTCGGCATCGCGGCAGTGGTGGCGCGCGAGCGGGGCATCAACCACATCGTGACAGGTGTGTCGCAGACTGACTTCAGCGGCTACCCCGACTGCCGTGACACATTCATCAAGGCGATGAACGTGACGCTCAACGAGGCTATGGACTACCCATTCGTCATTGACACGCCGCTCATGTGGCTTGACAAAGAGCAGACTTGGGCATTGGCCGACCGCCTCGGGGTGCTGGACATCGTGAGGAGCGAGACACTGACGTGCTACAACGGCATCAAGGGCGACGGATGCGGACACTGCCCGGCCTGCCGGCTGCGCCGTGCCGGACTGGAGGCATACCTCAGACACCGTGACAACAACCAAACATCAATATCATGAGCGACAACCATGACCGACTGACATTGCTCGGGGGCAAAACGACCTACCCCGACCACTATGCACCCGATGTGCTCGAGACATTCGACAACCGCCACCGGGACCATGACTACTGGGTGCGATTCAACTGCCCGGAGTTTACGAGCCTGTGCCCCATCACCGGGCAGCCCGATTTCGCTGAAATCAGAATCAGCTATATACCCGACGTGAAGATGGTCGAGAGCAAGAGCCTAAAAATCTACCTCTTCAGCTTCCGCAACCACGGGGCTTTCCACGAAGACTGCGTAAACATCATCATGGAAGACCTCATCAGGCTGATGCAACCGAAGTATATCGAAGTGACCGGCTATTTTACCCCACGGGGAGGAATATCTATCTACCCATACGCCAACTATGGCCGTCCGGGGACTAAGTATGAAGCATTGGCCACAAAACGTATGGAGAGACATGACATATGACAGAAATCAATGACCGTATAGGGAGCTACGGCTTCATGGTCGAGCCGTTTCACGCCGACTTCACAGGCCGCCTGACACTCGCCGTGCTCGGCAACCATCTGCTCAACTGTGCGAGCTTCCACGCCAAGGACCGCGGATTCGGCATCGGGACACTCAACCAGCAACACTACACGTGGGTGTTGTCGCGCCTCGTGGTCGAGATGGAAGAGATGCCGTCAGAATACGACAAATTCACCGTCGAGACATGGGTCGAGGCGGTCTACCGTTTGTTTACCGACCGCAACTACCGCATAGCAGCTGCCGACGGACGGACATTGGGCTATGCACGCTCGGTGTGGGCGATGATAGGCATGGACGACCGCAAACCCGTCGAGATGACCAAGGTCAATGACGGGCGCATCATGGACTATGTGACCGACTATCCTTGTCCCATCGACAAGCCGGCACGCATCAAGCTGGCCGCACCACGGCTGGCCACTACACACCGCGTGACTTATAGCGACATCGACATCAACGGGCATGTGAACAGCATCAGATACATCGAGCACATATTGGATGCATTTGACATAAGCTATTTCAAGGACACGGCTGTCAAACGATTTGAGATAGCATACGTCACCGAGAGCTACTATGGCGACACACTCGACGTGTGGATAGAAGAAGCGGGAGACAAAGCCTTCAACGTCGAGATAAAAAAGGACGGTGGCAAGAGTACAGTGTGCCGGGGACATGTCAGTTTCGGATAAACGTGACAGCCACCTACCATTATTAACATATACTGCAAAATAATAGGTCGCCCAAGTGATTGGGCGACCTATTACATATTACACCGTATGGGACTGCGGCATGTCACTTGCGCTTCTCATAGTTGCGCAGGCCGGTCTCAAGGAAGTGGATGTATTTGTCTATATCTTCGTCATAAGAATATGAACTGTTGAGCGGACGCCCTTCGTTGTCAAGCAACACATAGAACGGCTGGGCATTGGCACCGAACTTATGACGCTGCAAGTAGCTCCACTTGTCGCCGACGGTACGGAGGACGACACGCTTACCGTTTTCCATCACCTCCTCTTTCTTTGGCAACGGCGTGCGGTCATCGACATATAGGCCTATCAGCACATAGTCATCGGTCATCATGTCGCGCACACGGTCATCCGTCCACACAGCAGCCTCCATCTTGCGACAATTGACGCAGCCGAAACCCGTGAAATCAATCATCACCGGCTTGCCCGTGCGACGTGCGGCGGCCATGCCCTCATCATAGTCGAGATATGCGGCTTTGACTTCATTCTCATACAAGCTGAAATCCTGAGTATTCATCGGTGGTGAGAATGCTGACACAGCCTTGAGCGGAGCACCCCACAATCCGGGAATCATGTAAATGGCAAAAGCAATAGAAATGGTGGCAAGGAAGAAACGTATCACACCCACCTTGTTGTCATCATCATCGTGCGGGAACTTTATCTTGCCGAGCAGATAGAGGCCGAGCAAACCAAATATGGCTATCCACAACGCAAGGAATGTCTCGCGGTCAAGCAATCCCCAACCGTAGGCAAGGTCGGCTACCGAAAGGAATTTGAGCGACAATGCCAGTTCGAGGAAGCCGAGGACAACCTTCACACTGTTCATCCATCCGCCTGATTTTGGCATCGACTTCAGCCACGAAGGGAACATTGCAAACAATGTGAATGGCAACGCCAACGCAAGCGCAAAGCCAAACATGCCTATGGCAGGAGCAATGATATTGCCCGTCGTCGAGACTTCCACCAAGAGGAAACCGATAATCGGTCCGGTGCATGAGAACGATACAAGCGTCAGGGTGAATGCCATGAGGAATATGCTGAACATACCGGTAGTACTCTCGGCCTTGGAATCGACCTTGTTGCTCCATGACGAAGGCAACGTAATCTCGAATGCACCGAAGAACGATGCCGCAAACACGACGAGCAACAGGAAGAAGAATATATTGAATATGGCATTGGTCGATAACTCATTGAGCGCACTTGCACCGAAAATGGATGTCACAATCAACCCAAGAGCCTCATATATGACAATAATCGACACTCCATATATGCAGGCATCACGGATACCCTTTCTCTTATCTTGTGAACGCTTGAGGAAAAAGCTGACCGTCATCGGTATGATAGGCCACACACAAGGAGTGACAAGAGCCAGAAGACCGCCGACGAAACCGGCTACGAAGATATACAGCCATGACATGTCAAACTGTTCGCCATGACCTGATTCGTATGCCGCAAGCTCGTCAATCACCGGTGTCCAGTCGCTGCCTGCTTCACCTGCCTCGACAGATGCAGTCTTACCACCGAGGGTGTCAGGTACGGAGGCTACGGCTTCCCCTGACTTGGATTTATCTATTACTACATCATTTTTAACCGGCTCGTCCTCGGCCTTCAGCGCAGGGGCTTCTGCCTTTGATGCTGCAGCCGCGACCTTTGCTGTCCCGTCATATGAGATTTCTACATTGGTCGGCGGGAGACAATTCTCGTCGTTGCACGACATATAATTAAGATAGCCTTCGATGTGATACTCCGGGGCTGTGGCACGCAACTTCTGGACAAACTGCCCGCTGCCCTCAAAGAAACTGAGCTCCATGCCGAAGACATCCTCATATACATTCACCAGTTTCCCTCTTGCCTCAAGGTCGCCGACAAGTTCCATACCACTGATGGCATCTACATTAAAGGTGGTCCTGACAGGTCCTCCGTCGGGGATGTCCGTCGAATACAGATGCCATCCCGGAGCAATCGTTGCCGTAAATACCAACTCATAGTCGGCATCGGACAACTTCTTCAATTCATGAGCCCATTTGAAGGGTTCGAGGTTCTGTGCCGGCAGCACCTGACAGAATATGGCAGCCAGCAAAAACAATAGACTAAAGCACTTCTTCATTTGATATAACTGTTGTTTCCTTTCCGTAAATAAAATCAAAACTCATAATCCACACATGCACGTGCTTCGGTATATGGCTTGATAATGCCTGACGCAGCGATATGATCAGGATGTCTCGAATAAGCACGGACATCATCCAATGTGTCAAATTCGCTGTATAATGCTACATCGAAACTCTCATCACCATTGATATTTATCCCCACCTCTATATGTCTGATAAAATCAATCTTAGCCGGGAGGGCCTCAATAGCGACTTTAAAATCATCTGCAACACGGCTTCTCGCCTCAACATCCAAGTCTTCTTTAAGTCTGAACAATACAATATGCTTAACCATACGAAACACTTTATAATTTTCAATGTATATGCAAATGTGACAAAGGTAACATTTCTTTTGAATAGAAAAGCCTTAACACCAATTGATTTGCAAAGCTAAACAATATATGTGATTCATATCAATGCCCATGTCATACAGATAAAAGAGTAAAGGCAGACGGCAAAGCATTTTTCCCCATATAAATACATACCAACAAGCAAATTAGACTATTTTTGTAAGCAACAAAACTTTTTAATTAGCCCGACCCACTACATGAGAGCCCGACACATACTCCTTACCTCATTAATCATTTTATCATGCCTTAATGCTAATGCACAGAGAAAAGACATAATAATCAACGATGACTGGAAGTTTCGTCTGTCTTTGGATGTCAGGAGAGGCAGCGAATACAGGGTAGACTTGCCGCACACATGGAATACCCAAGACACATATTCAGGAGTCACCGGCTATCACAGAGGCATCGGCAACTATAAACGCATCATACACATACCCAGCGAATGGGAAGACGAAAGGATATATTTGCGCTTTGAAGGAGCAAACTGCACCACTGATTTATTTATAAATGGCCGTCACGCGGGACAACACAAAGGTGGATATGGAGCTTTCACCTTTGAAATAACAGACTTCGTCGAGCATGGGTCAGACAATACCATACTGGCCAAAGTCAATAATGCCGAAGACATAGAGGTGATGCCAGTGGTCGGAGATTTCAATTTCTATGGAGGTATATACAGAGACGTACATTTGATAGTCACCGGGCAAGCATCAATATCATTGCTTGATTATGGCTCAAGCGGTGTGCGGCTCGTGCAAGACAGTGTCAGCCATCAATACGCATCAGTAAGGGCCATAACCGTCCTGACAAATGGCAAAGACATCGACATGGATGCCACATTGCGTATACGTGTGCTCGATGGCGACAAGACTGTGCTGACCGAAGAGGAAGACATAACGTTGCCCGCCGATAGTGATATCAAGTGCGAAGTGCCATTTCATATATACAATCCACACTTGTGGGATGGGCGGCGAGACCCCTTCCTTTACACAGCCGAAATCACGCTTATGGCAGATGGCAAATCCTTAGATCAAGTGACACAACCGCTCGGATTGCGCTACTTCCACTTCGATGCGGACAAAGGTTTTTCCCTGAACGGCCGCCACTTGCCTCTGCATGGTGTCTGCCGTCATCAAGACAGGGCAGAAACAGGCAACGCACTGAGGACAGAGCATCACGACGAGGATGCGAAGATATTAGCCGAATTAGGAGCCAATGCCGTCAGATTGGCTCACTATCCACAATCCGAGTACTTTTATAATCTCATGGATCGCTATGGGATAATCGTGTGGGCTGAAATCCCGTTTGTGGGACCCGGCGGATACAATGACAAGGGATTCACCGACACACAGGCCTTCAAAGAGAATGGCAAAGAGCAACTGATTGAGATGATAAGACAACATTACAACCATCCGTCAATCTGTGTCTGGGGGCTGTTCAACGAGCTTACGCCAGACGGAGACAATCCTATACCTTATATAAAGGAACTTAATGCACTTGCCCACGCCGAAGACCCTACACGTCCCACGACAGCGGCGACCAATACAGATGCAAGCCTCAACTTCATCACCGACCTCATGGGATGGAACCACTATTTCGGATGGTATAACGGCACGCCTGAATATATCGGGACATGGCTTGACAATACACACAAGGAACACCCGGATCTGAAGATAGCCATAAGTGAATATGGTGCAGGAGCAAGCATATATCAACAGCAAGACACGCTGGCCCGGCCAATACCGGAGAGCCTATGGCATCCCGAGAACTGGCAGACAGAATATCACATAAAAAACTGGCGGGAAATATCTTCACGACAATTTGTATGGGGAAGCTTCGTATGGAACTTATTCGACTTCGGGGCTTCACATCGTCACGAAGGGGACAGGGCCGGCATCAATGACAAAGGACTGGTCACATTTGACCGCAAAGTGAAAAAAGACGCATACTTCTTTTATAAGGCTAATTGGAACAAAGACGAGAAGATGGTCTATATTGCCGGCAGACGCAACAAATTAAGAACAAAAGAGCTCCAGACATTCACAGCATTCACCAATTTGCCCGAAGCCGAATTATTCGTCAATGGGAAAAGCTATGGTAAAAAGACGACAGACGAAATTTGTACAGTCAAATGGGAAGGAGTAAAGCTCACACAAGGCAAAAACACAATTAAAGTAGTAGCCAGACACAGCAAGGTGAAAGTCTCAGACACCTACGACTGTACTCTGCAATCAGACTATCAAGACATAAAGCCACAAACAACAACAAAATAACAGACTATGCTAATAATAGGAATTGCCGGAGGAACCGGATCAGGTAAAACCACAGTAGTAAGAAACATCGTCGATAAACTCCCGGCGGGCGAAGTGGTAGTCCTGCCGCAAGACTCATACTACAAAGACAGCAGCAATGTGCCTGCAGAAGAAAGGCAAAATATAAATTTCGACCATCCCAATGCATTTGATTGGGACCTATTGCATGAGCACATCAAACTGCTCAAAGACATGAGACCAATCGAACAACCAACATATTCATTTCTGACCTGCACTCGTCAGACAGAGACTGTACACATCGAGCCAAAGGATGTAATTATTATCGAAGGCATACTTGCCCTGAGCGACCCACGGCTAAGGGCTCTCATGGACCTCAAGATATTTGTTGATGCCGACTCTGACGAAAGGCTCATAAGGGTCATCCAGCGTGATGTCATCGAACGCGGCCGGACGGCAGAAGCAGTGATGGAACGATATACACGCGTACTCAAACCGATGCACCTGCAATTCATCGAGCCAACCAAACGGTATGCCGACATCATAATCCCTGAAGGCGGCAATAATACAGTAGCCGTAGACATACTGTGCCAATATATCAAGAAAAATCTTCTTATCCCGTGACAGATGCATGTCCGTGCACTCATCATAGTATTCATCGGGACATTGGCAGCCATCTCATGCAAGCGGGACATTGCAGACGGCGTCATTGCACATCGGGCTACCGGTGGTGACACACTGGTAGCCGTGACTCTGCAATCGCCACAATTCATGAAGAGAATCGGTGCAAACAATGGTGACGACATGCACGGCACATTGGTCAAGGCTTTTGCTGCAGACCGAGGAATCCCAATCAAAATATTATATACAGCTTCGACAGAATCAATATACCATTATATTAACAATGGCGTATGCAGCCTTGCAGCCTTTGACATAGTCCCGGAGGACGGATACCACCCATGTGGAGACACACTCATGTCATCCATTAATCTCATCAGCCTGAGGGACAAGGCGAAATACAAGAATACGACAGACCTCGACAGTGCCGAGATTTATTACTTCGACCGGCATCAGAGAGCGCGCCTCGAGGCATTGAGGGACGAGACAGGACAAATGTTCGTATGCAAGCCTTTTGCCGGCAGCCTTGACGAAGCAATCGGCGAAGTCATCGACGGCAGCATAGAATGCATCACGAGCTATGACTTCATAGCATATCAATATCTCTACCAATACCCCGAGTTGGACGTATCAGTCAGCATATCACTGCCATCCTACATGTCATGGTGCACTTCAGACGATTCGCTGGCTACCGAAATAAACGAATGGTTCAAACATCAGAGATGGAGAGCTACAAGGACAGAAGACTTCTACAGATGGTATGCATATTCTTCAAAACATGACTTCAGATATGTCAGCAGACAATATGGCATAATCTCACCCTACGACAACCTATTCAAGAAATACGCACGCCAAATCAACTGGGACTGGCGGTTACTCGCAGCACTCTCCTACTGCGAATCAAATTTTGACCCAGAGCAAGTATCGCCCGCAGGAGCTGCGGGGCTGATGCAATTAATGCCGGTCACTGCCAAAGCCCACGGATACAAGCCAGAGGACCTGCGCATGACCGAATACAATCTGAAGATTGCCACGAGCTATATCAAAACTCTCCAGAGATATTTTTCTGCCATCCGAGACAGCGGGGAACGCAACAAATTCATAATCGCAGCATACAATTCGGGCATCGGGCACATAGGTGATGCCATGGCATTAGCAAAGAAATACGGAGCCAATGCCGCCTCATGGGATGATGTATGCAGATATCTGATGCTCAAGAATGATGCCAAATACTATGACGACCCCGTCTGCAAACACGGCAGATTTAACGGGAACGAAACAAGCTCACTAATAAAAAAAGTATTTGAAACATATTATTTCTACTGCAACAGCTACATATCTAAAAATTAATTCATACTTTTGTACAATATTATATGACATGGTAACTATTTAAAATGCACTAAATTATGAGAAAGATCTTACTTGCATTCATCGGCCTGCTGGCATTCGGCTATGCCAATGCGCAAGAATACGCCGTAAAGCAGAACAAATTCAAAGACAATTGGTTCCTGGAAGCCAAAGTGGGAGCATCAATGTTCATGGCCTCTGATTGGAATTTCGATTCCGCCCTTAAGGATGTGACAAGCCCTTACGTAGGTCTGTCATTCGGCAAATACTTCAACCCGATTTTCGGAGCAAGGATTGAAGTCGGGGCATGGCAGTTGAAAAACAAATTCAACGAGCAAGGTCTCGACATAGACCCGCTAAAAGCCAACTTCATCCAGACCAACCTCGACTTCATGTTCAACCTCCTCAATGGATTCGGCAAGATGAAAGTAGACAGGAAGTTTGACCTCTATGGCATCATGGGTGTCGGCTACATGCGCCACCTTGGCTATGTGAACGGAGTGGAAGACTACGGCTTCGAAACCAACAAAATGGGCGGGTCAAGAAACTACGTCAATACCAAAGTCGCATTGCAAGGCCAGTTTCATGTGTCACAAGCCGTAGACATCAACCTCGAGTTGAGCGGCAACTTCCTCTCGACATCATTCATGCAGTCCTCGAGGAAATTCAACGGCTATATCAACGCTATGGCCGGAGTCGCCTATAAGTTCAAGAAACGCGGCTTCGAGCTGGGTGAAGTAGTAGAGCCGGGACTCGTGGCATCACTCAATGATGAAATCAACAAGCAAAGAGGCATAGTCGCTGACAACGAACGCGAAATCAATGACCTCAGAAACCAATTGAAGGATAGCCGCGAAGAAAATGCTATGCTCAATGAGAAACTCACCGAAGCAGAAAAGAACAAGGGTGAAAAACTCCACAACGAAACTGTCATAACTTACCGCATCGGCAAGACTGACGTAAGCAAAGAGCAGCTCGTCACAATCTACAACGTAGCACAAATGCTGAAAGACAATCCTGATGCAACCGTAGAAATCAAGGCATACGCAGATGCCAAGACCGGTAGCGCTAAACGCAACAAGTATCTGACTGAGAAACGTGCAGACACAATAGTCAAGATACTGACCGAAAACTACGGCATCGATGAAAACAGAATCAGCAGCACAGCTTACGGCTCAGACAATCAGATCTATGACAACAATGATTGGAACAGAGTAGCTGTCATCATCGTGAAGTAAACAGGAGACAGTCCTATTAACAAAAAGAGGCGATGCCATCAAATTGGCATCGCCTCTTTTTTATATCATGCCGACAGATTTGCAACGACACTCATTGACCTGACACTAAGAACAGCATACGACAACCACAGGCAACCGCTGACATTCAATGCACGTGACAATGCCAAGGGGGCATCACGGCGCTGCAGCAGCAGACATGCCATCACACAGCTAAAAACACATTGCATCATCAAAATGGGCACACCGGCACATCACCGGACAGCATCTAATGGTACGGGCAAAAAGGTCTGACCCCACGGGCAATAGCATCAGACCTTTTCGGGTATATGGTCTGACCTTTTTTGCCAAGGACTCAGATGCCACGCCACGCATCATCACTCTCCTGAAGGAAAACATAATGAGCACTGTCAGGCAATCCTGACCCGGACATAAAAAGGGGCCGGTGCTATGGATGGCACCGACCCCTCGCAATGATATACGGCCTCAGGGCAGACCGGCTTAGTTATCTATGGTCAGTTCGTCTATCAGACGATGGCATCCGCCAAGTTTGTCTATGATAAATAGGACATAGCGGATGTCTACCGCGATACAACGTTGCAGGCTATTGTCGAAATTGAGGTCACCGCTCAGAGACTCCCAGTTGCCGTCAAAAGCCAAGCCTATCAATCGGCCCCGGCTGTCGAGTACCGGTGAGCCAGAATTGCCGCCGGTGATGTCATTGGTGGTTATGAATGCTGCCGGCATACGGCCATCGGGCATAGCATACTGCCCATAGTCCTTGGCTTCATAGAGTTGTTTGAGCTTCTCCGGCACAACAAATTCGGGATTATGCGCATCCTCTTTTTGCATCACACCGTCGAGCGTAGTATAATAGTCATAGTGCACAGCGTCACGCGGATCATAGGATTTGACGTTGCCATAAGTCAGCCTTAGCGTAAAGTTGGCATCCGGAGCCGAAGGGATATTCTGGCGCTCCTGTTTCATCTCGCACAATCCGCGGATATATGTCTTGTGCGGGATGGCCAACACTTGTTCCATACGCTGCTTGGATTCACCGAGGCTTATCAGATTGTCTGTCATCGACATACTGACACGATAGCCGAGGTCTTTCTTCAATGCTTTCTCAGTCGGCTTCTTCAAGAACTTGGCGAGATTTTCGCGGCTGCTGAATATAGATTTCGAATATAGGTCATTGACAAAGCGGTCATAATCGCCATTATAATCATTGGCGACTATGTCATAAAAGTCGGGACGGCTCTCACCCGCAAGTTTGGCGTAGAGGGGCAGGACGGCACGCGCCACTTGGCAATCCACCTGATGGTCATAGTCTTTGTTGTGGATGTCGTCATAGATGACATCGAGCTGTGCCTTGAGTGACTCTACGGCATCTTCGTTGCCTTCCTCCTTGGCCTTGACAAGCTCACTCATATATTGTGCCGGCGACCTGAACTCTATGGCCACGAAAGTCTCTACGGCGCATGTCCATAAATAAGTCAATTCTGATGCCTCGCCAACCTGTGCGTCGATTTCACCGACTACTTTGGCGTATGCCTCATTACCCACCTCGGCAGCATAGCGTGCGAATGCTTCTTCCTGTGCGGTCTTTTGCTCAAGGACTTTGTTGTCGATGAGAGCCTTGTTCATACCTATTGCATTCTTCCAATAGTTGCTCGATTGAGCGAATTTGCTTGCATACTGTATTCTCACTTTGTCACTTGCAGCCATTGCTTCGCGCAATACGTTGAGACGTGCGTCACGTATGGCTATTCGAGGCTCATTTTCAGAATTCATCACCATTTCCACCTCACTACGTGTCAGGTAACGGCTGGTCGATCCGGGGAATCCCATAATCATGGCATAGTCGCCTTCCTCATATCCCCCGAGAGATATGGTGAGGTGCTTCGGTGTGTGAAGCGGGACATTGTCCTCAGAATATTCAGCAGGATTTCCCTCCGCATCGGCATAGACACGGAACACCGAGAAATCACAAGTGTGGCGGGGCCACATCCAATTGTCTGTTTCCCCACCGAACTTACCTATGCTCGATGGCGGAGCTGCGACCATACGTATGTCGTCATAAGACTTAATGTAAAACATATAAAACTTGTTGCCGGCATAGAATGGGAGCAACTCGGTCTCAATACCGCGACGTCCGTTGTATTCACTCTGTTGATAAAGTTCCTTGCGCAGTTTGTCTTGGAACTCATAGGTGAGCGACTCGCCCTCTGTAATCAGGCCTTCTGCAATGCGCTGATTGACGATGTCGGTCACATCCACTATCTTATCAATGAATTTGAATGTAAGCCCCGGACATGGCAACTCTTCCTCAAGTGACATTGCCCAGAAGCCATCGGTCAGATAATCATGCTCCACGGAGCTGTGCTGCTGTATGGACTCATATCCACAATGATGATTGGTGAAGATCAGGCCGTTGGCAGAGACAATCTCGCCTGTACATCCGCCGCCGAAGATGCCGACAGCATCCTTCAACGACACTCCGGACGGACTATACAGTTCGTCTGCCGCAAGTTCGAGCCCGGCCTTTTGCATCAGTTCGATAGAATTCTGCTCCTGCATCATCTGCATCAGCCACATACCTTCATCGGCCTGCGCTGCTCCGGCAAACAGCAGTGAGAGCGCAATCAGGTTAAGTTTCAGTTTGTTCATTTTGACATTTTGTTTATTAAAGATTTATGTTCTTTCTCCTTTTAGCCATTGCATTACATTGGCAGGCGGACGGCCATTGAT
>DWUP01000006.1 GCA_020012075.1 Candidatus Avibacteroides avistercoris | reverse complement strand
GCAATCGATGAGGACACTCGGCCCGAGGACGAGGAACGGCAGACCCCGCCGCAGAAGACAAAAGAGCAATTGCAGGCCGAGCACGAGCGCAAGGTCGCCGAAGAAGCCGACAGGCTGATGGGAAGTGCTTTCGCCAAGGGGTCGCAGATGACGGGCAGCGGCGGCAGCGGGCAGACCGCCGGTGCAAAGGGCCGTCCCGACGGTTCGCCTTCGGGCATTGCCGCGTCGGGTGAGGGGGGACACGGTTCGTACAGCCTTGCCGGCCGTTCGCTCGGACGTGGCACGCTGCCGGCTCCTTCCTATGATGTCGAGGAGGAAGGCACTGTCGTCATCGACATCTGGGTCGCCCCATCGGGCAAAGTGGTGCGCACATCGGTCAATCATGCCACCAACACGTCGAGCCCCGCGCTGCGTGCAGCGGCCGAGGATGCCGCGCGCCGGGCCGTCTTCAACTCTGTGCCGGGGACTGACACACAGCGTGGCACTATTACCTACGTCTTTAATCTCCGCTGACGCTTTCTTGCCTCAGGGCGTTGCCATTCTGCCCGCCTTGCATTATATTTGCTTTCACAAACCGCAGCATTGCATGACGATCGCGTTGGCAAGCGGTGCTGATGTCATTTACATACGGTGCTAATGTCATTTACATACAATGCCAATGCCATTTGCATACGATGCTAATGCCATTGGCATACGGTGCCATGACCTTTTGCATACGGTGCTTTTTAAAATTACTTCTATTGATATGAGAGTTTATGTCTGTTTAGCCACGGGCTTTGAAGATATGGAAGCCCTCGGCACGCTCGATGTATTGCGCCGTGCCGGCGTAGATGCCCGCACTGTGTCTATGACCGGAGATGTGATGGTGACGACTGCACATGGCGTGACGGTCAAGTGTGACGAACTGTTTGAAGAAGCCGATTTTGACGCGGCAGAGATGGTAGTCCTCCCCGGCGGGCTGCCCGGCGCCACCAATCTCGATGCCCATGAGGGGCTGGCAGCAGTGTTGCGCGGCTTCAGTGCCAAGGGCAAATGGGTGGCGGCTATATGTGCGGCCCCGATGGTGCTCGGGCACCTCGGCTTGCTCGACGGGCGCAGGGCGACATGCTATCCCGGTTTCGAGTCGCACTTGCATGGCGCGGCCACTGCGGGCAGTCCTGTCGAGGTGGATGGCCGTGTGGTCACGGGCAAAGGTCCCGGCTTTACCTTTGATTTCGCACTGACACTCGTCGCGCAACTCTGCGGCCAGGCCAAGGCTGACGAGGTGGCCAGTGGCATGTTGCTCAAATGATGCGGCTGCCGGTGATGCACAGATCTGTCATCATCGTCGCCGGAGGCAAGGGCTTGCGTATGGGGGGAGAGCTGCCCAAGCAGTTCCTTCCCGTGCGCGGCGTGCCTGTGTTGATGCGCACGGTCGGCGTCTTCCATGACTTTGACCCCGGCATGTCAGTTGTCGTGGTCCTGCCCGTCGCCCACCAAGGCTATTGGCATGAGTTGTGCCGCCGCTATTCGTTTGGGATTCCGCACGTCGTGGCTGACGGTGGCGAGACACGTTTCCACTCGGTGCGCAGCGGGCTGTCGCATCTCCCGTCAGACGGATTGATAGCCGTGCACGATGGTGTCCGCCCCTTTGTCAGCACCGAGGTCATCGGGCGATGCTTTGACGCGGCGGCAGGACATGGTGCGGCTGTGCCCGTCATCAGGGTGCATGAGACGATGCGCCGTGTCGATGACGCCGGAGGGTCGGTGACGGTCAGTCGCGATGACTATCGTCTGGTGCAGACCCCTCAGGTGTTTGATGCGCGGTTGCTGCATGAGGCTTATGACTGCGACTATCGTGCGGCTTTCACTGACGACGCCTCGGTGGTCGAAGCGGCAGGCCATGCAATCACTCTCGTCGAGGGCAACCGCGAGAATATCAAATTGACAACCCCCTTTGACATGACTGTTGCCGAGGCTTTGCTATGATATACGACCTGTCTAAGGTAGACATCAAGTATTTGCCCGGCGTCGGTCCCAAGCGTGCCGAACTGCTCAAGGCCGAGGCAGGTCTGTCGTCGTTTGGCGATCTGCTCTATTATTTCCCCTACAAGTACGTGGACCGCAGCCGCATCTATCGCATCAGCGAGATCGACGGGTCTATGCCTTACATCCAGCTCAAAGGACGCATACTCAGTTTCGAGACATTGGGCGAGGGGCGCAGGCGGCGTCTCGTGGCCCACTTCACCGATGGCACCGGCGTGATAGACCTCGTGTGGTTTCAGGCTATCAAATATGTCATCAACAGATATACGCCGGGAGCCGAATATGTCATCTTCGGCAAACCCAATGAATACGGCGGGCGCATCAACGTAGCGCACCCCGAGATTGACAAGGCCGACGCACCTGTCATCGCCGGACTCGGTTTGCGCCCCGGCTACAATACGACCGAGCGGATGAAACGCTCTGACATCACCTCGGCATTCATTCAGCGCATGGTGGCCAATGTCTTTGCCCGGATGGACAAACCGCTGCCCGAGACACTCACGGCAGATATTGTCGCGGCACACAGCCTCATGCCACTCGATGAGGCAATCCGCCAGATTCACTTCCCCACATCGCCCGAAGCATTGCGCCGCGCACAGTTCCGCCTCAAGTTTGAAGAGTTGTTTTACGTCCAACTGGAGTTGCTGCGCTATTCCTCCGAGCGGACAAAGAAGTACAGAGGTTTCGTCTTTTCGCGCATAGGGCGCATCTTCAATGACTTCTATTCGCATCACATCCCCTTCGACCTCACCGGGGCGCAAAAGCGGGTGTTGAAGGAAATCCGCCGCGACGTGGGGAGCGGGCGGCAGATGAACCGCCTGCTGCAGGGCGATGTGGGCAGTGGAAAGACCCTCGTCGCACTGATGTCGATGTTGATGGCTCTGGACAATGCCTACCAAGCATGCCTCATTGCGCCCACCGAGATACTGGCCGCACAGCACTATGCCACCATCTCGTCGATGGTCACGGGGCTGGGCATCACTGTCGAGCTGCTCACCGGCTCGATCAAGGGCAAACGCCGCGAAGCCATCCTCGAAGGCCTGCGCGCAGGGGATGTGGACATTCTGATAGGCACACATGCCGTCCTCGAGGACACCGTGGAGTTTCATTCGCTCGGCATAGTGGTCATCGACGAACAGCACCGTTTCGGCGTGGCGCAGAGGGCGAGAATGTGGAAGAAAAACTATGCTCCCCCGCACGTCCTCGTGATGACTGCCACGCCCATCCCCCGCACGCTGGCGATGACGCTCTATGGCGATCTCGACGTGTCGGTCATAGATGAGTTGCCGCCAGGTCGCAAGCCGGTGCGCACTGTGCACGTCTATGACACCGGGAGGGACGCACTCCACCGCCTGCTGCAAGCGCAGATGGACGAAGGGAGGCAGGTATATATCGTCTATCCCCTCATAGAGGAAAGCGAAAAATCAGATTTGAAAAATCTCGAAACAGGCTACCGGCAGGTCTGCGAGGACTTTCCCGACCGCCGCGTGTGCAAGGTGCACGGCAAGATGAAACCTGCCGAAAAGGATGAGGAAATGCGGCGTTTCGTCTCGGGGGAATGTTCGATAATGGTAGCCACTACGGTCATCGAGGTAGGAGTCAATGTGCCCAACGCATCGGTCATGGTGATTGAGAATGCCGAACGCTTCGGCCTGTCACAGCTGCACCAGTTGCGCGGCCGGGTGGGGCGCGGCGCCGACCAGTCATATTGCATCCTCGTCACCAAATACAACCTGTCTGAAGACACGCGCCGCCGCATAGACATCATGGTGGAGACCAATGACGGATTTGAAATAGCCGAGGCCGACCTTGCAATCCGCGGACCCGGAGACCTCGAGGGACTGAGGCAGAGCGGCATGGCCTTTGACCTCAAGATAGCCAACCTCGCACGTGACGGGCAGATACTCCAGCTGGCGCGCGACGCTGCCCGCGCCGTCATCGGGCGCGACCCCGACGGCACGCGGCCTGAATATGCCTTGTTGTGGCAGCGCTTGTCGCAGCTCAAACGTGTGACCGCCGACTGGTCGTCGATCAGTTGAGCCGCCTGCCGCCTGCCGAGCCTTGTGCCGCCAGGGGGCTGAATGGTGATTCATCCGCCGGCATCAGACCTCCCTCGCCCTCACACCGCACGATATTTCTGCCTGCATACTGCCCTGCCGGAAAAGTTTAGGCTGCAAATATGTATTTGCAGCCTAACGTCTATATATTTTTAACCTAAAAATATGTATTTGCAGGCTAAGTTTCCCGATTGGCAAGCGGTCTTGCAGCCGCAGATGCCCGGCCCCGGCGGCCTGAGGGCGGGATGATGCCGCCATCCATGGCCGGTGTCTTTGCCTTGCATTCGCTTCACGAATACAGGAGGCGGCCCGGCACAGCCCGGATGCTGGCAAGCTCCCACCCTTGGCTCTGCACTCGCCTTTCGCTATATTTGTTCCACGAATACAGGAGGCGGCTCGGCATAGCCCGGGCGTGAGCAAGCTCCCACCCTTGGCTCTGCACTCGCCTTTCGCTATATTTGCACCTGCTAACCAACAGAGACTGACGTTATGAATGATGACAACGTGTGCGGACACCCGCTGCGCCAGTTCACCCACTGCCCCGAGTGCGGTGGTGACTTCGTGGACAATGACTGGAAGTCGCGGCGTTGCACCGCGTGTGGCTTCGTCTACTACTATAATCCGGCTGCCGCGACCGTGGCTCTCGTGACGGATGGCTGCGGGCGGCTGCTCGTCACGACGCGTGCCTGTGACCCTGCCCGGGGGACATTGGACCTGCCGGGCGGCTTCGTGGACATGGGTGAAACGGCCGAGGAGGGTGTCGCGCGCGAAGTGATGGAGGAGACCTCACTGCGTGTCAGCGGGTCGCGCTATCTCTTTTCGTTGCCCAACCGCTACCTTTACAGCGGTCTGGTGGTGAGCACGCTCGACATGTTCTTTGCCTGCCGCGTCGATGACCTGTCGCCGCTGGCGGCTCATGACGATGCCGCTGCCGCGAGATTTGTCCCGCTCGGCTCTATCGACCCTGCCGACTTCGGGCTCGAATCTATTCGCAGGGGGGTGCAACTGGTCATCGCGGGAGGGATGCTGCAATGATGTCGCGTGTATTGCCGCTCGTCATCGCGCTGTCGGTGATGTGCCAGACGCTCGTGGCACAGAACTGGGATGCACGGGCATTGCAGCGTGTCAATGGCTGGGACACACCGTTTGCCAACAAATACAATGAGGTGATGTCACATTCGATTTATGCAGTGGGGACTGCCGTGCCGGTTGCGATCGGCCTGGCCTCGCTCATCAAGCGCAACAGGGAGCTTATGGCTGATGCCATCTATATAGGCACCACGATGGCCGAAGCCGCCGTACTGACATTTTCGGCCAAGGAAATCGTCGGACGCCGGCGGCCTTTCGACCGTTGGCCGGGGATGATCGTGCAGCGTGAGCAGGTGGGCAGCTATTCGTTCCCCTCGGGTCATACGGCCATGGCCTTTTCTCTGGCCACATCACTCTCGTTGCGCTATCCCAAGTGGTATGTCATAGTGCCGTCCGCCCTCTGGGCCACGTCGGTGGGCATCTCACGGATGCAGCGCGGAGTCCACTATCCGAGCGATGTCATATCCGGTGCATTGATTGGCGTGGGCGTGGCTTTCGTCAATGTCTATGTGAACAAGTGGCTTGACAGGCTCATCTTCCCCGAGAAGCGCAAGCCGCGATTCTTCACCCGGTGACGGTGGCCGCGGCCGGTGCACCGGGCCATGTCGAAGAGTTGTCACAGCTTAAAAGTTACAATAATTCATTAAAAGCCCCGCACAGGTCAGATAAAACCTTACTTTTGTAAAGGTAAATCACCGTGTGTGGTGAGATGTTTTTCAGAAAGACACGAATGCAATGAGACAACTATATCTGATAACTTTCGCTTCGGGGAAGCAGAAAGGTAGCATAAGCGAACGGCACAAGGAGCTGTTGGGGCTGTTGAACACGCAATATGAGGTCAATCTGGTCAATATCCGCAACGTAGACCAAATCCCCGGGGATGCGCTGAAGCTGATATTCATCACCGGGCGCTATGTCGAGCAGGAGATTGTCATGCACTATGAGGAGCTGCCCCATCCGCTTTTCCTGCTGACCGACGGTTATAACAATTCGCTCTCAGCGGTAATGGAGATAAAGGCTTGGGCCAATAGCCAATCGATAAAATGCACGATACTTTATAGCGAGGACGAAAGGATACTCGGTGAGATAGACACAATCTACCGCGTCTATACGGCCTTGTGCCGTATGAAAGGCAAAAAAATAGGAGTCATAGGCACACCTGCCAACTGGCTTATCTCGAGCAGTGTCAATTACCTGCTGGCGCAAAGGAGGTGGGGAGTCGAATATACCGACATACCGATTGACGAACTTGTTGCCGAGTTTGGGAGCACGCCTGACGATGCCGTGGGCGAAATGGCTGCCGAAATAGCCGGCCGGGCCAGAATGTGCATAGAGGCCACACCCGACGACCTGCTGCGTGACATGCGGGTCTACAAGGCTCTCAGGACGGTGATAGACCGCTATGGCCTGTCCGCACTGACAATCAACAACAACAAAATGATTGATGACATCGGGGCATCGACCTGCGTGGCACTGTCGCTGCTCAATGACGAAGGCATCCCGGCATGTGGCGAGAGCGACCTGCAGAGCGTTTTCACGTCGCTTGCCGTCAAGGAACTCACAGGCGAAATGGCTTTCATGGGCAATGTCTCGGCCATAGACACACGTGCCAATGCCGTGGTACTTTCCTACTGTTCGGTCGGGACGGACTTTGTCGGGGGAGAC
Organism: Candidatus Avibacteroides avistercoris; assembly: GCA_020012075.1. GTDB lineage: Bacteria > Bacteroidota > Bacteroidia > Bacteroidales > Bacteroidaceae > Avibacteroides > Avibacteroides avistercoris. The sequence continues at coordinate 10,590 of DWUP01000006.1, read as the reverse complement.
TACACCATACGCAGCCACTACGAATCAGGCGAGAGCGTTGCCATTGAGGGGCACATGCCGTCGGGTTGCCGCGTGACTATGGTCAAGTGTGGAGGCGAGAGCCTCGACGAATATTTCGTCGCTTCTGGTGTTACCTTGGATAATGATTACAAGGAACTCCGCTGCCGGACGCAGATCAAGGTGGGGCTCGACACGCCGGTGTCCTACTTCATCGACAATTCGATAGGCAATCACCACCTGCTCGTCAAGGGAGACCACGAGGAACTGGTGAAGGCTTTCTTTGAATACTCCGCCAGCCGTAAGCGCAACATCTCATGGCAGGACTATGAAATCTGAGACACATGGCAAGGAGGAAGAAACCGCATAAATCCGGCGGCAAGACATCGGTCGTGTCGCTCGTCGTCATTGCGATGGTCGCAATCGTCGCTGTCATCAAGACGGGCAGGGCTGACGACATCATAGGCAGTATGGGAGATGCCACTGCATCGGCACTGGCCGAGACAGTCACGCGGCCGCTGGCTGACGTGGCCGGGGCATCGCGTGCCATGTCTGGCGGTGGTAGTGCCGCGGTGTCAGGCGTCACCGCATCAGAGCTCGAACGTGTAGCCATGCCACACAATACGCGCAGTGAGATAGTGCAGCACACGGGATATGTGGTGTCGCATAATTCGAAGTGGAAGATACCAAATTGGGTGGCCTACGAATTGACGAGGCGTGAGGTGGCGGGCACCAATCCGCGCAATGACGAGTTTTGTCCCGACCCGGACGTCCGTGGCCACAAGGCGCAGCTCGAGGACTATCGCGGCTCGGGCTATGACCGTGGGCACATGGCCCCGGCGGCTGACATGAAGTGGAGCAAGAAGGTGATGCGCGAATCATTCTATCTGAGCAACATGTGCCCGCAGAATCCATCGCTCAACCGTGGTGACTGGAACGACCTCGAGGAGAAAGTACGCAAATGGGCAAAGCGTGACAGCGCCATCATCGTCGTGTGCGGCCCCATCATCCCCAAGAGGCCGAAGACGATAGGGCACGGCAAAGTAGCCGTCCCGACAGCATTCTTCAAGGTGGTGCTCTCGCCCTACGGAGGGCAGACATCCGCCATCGGGTTCATAATGCCCAATGAGAAGTGCAATGCCCCTCTGAAGACCTATGCAAGGACAATAGACGAAGTCGAGGCCGCCACAGGTTTTGACTTCTTCGCGGCCTTGCCCGATGACGTGGAGCAAAGCGTGGAGGCGGGTTATAGTCTGGACTATTGGAACTTGTAGTATGACTCTGGGAAAACGAAAGGCCGCGGCCATTGCCGCCATCTGTCTTGCCCTGCTTGCCGCAGGGGTGACACTGGCCTGTGCCATGCTCGTGCCTGCCGTGGCGGGAGATGCGGCCGTGGTGCTCCTGATAGACGGCGATGACACGCGCGACTCGGTGTCTGTCCGTCTCGACAGTCTGCTCAAGCCGCTGCCGGCGTGGGGAGTATCGCTGGCCGGCAACATGGCCGGCATGCCTGTCCGCACGGGGCACTATGTCCTGACGGGTGATGACAGTGCTCTGGATGTCTTCTATAAGTTGCGCGGCGGGCTGCAGCAGCCTGTGGACCTCGTCGTGCCGTCGGTGCGCACGTCGGGCCAACTGGCCGCGAGGCTTGCATCACAACTGATGCTCGACTCGGCATCGATAGCGCGTGCCCTCGGTGACAGTGCCGTGTGTGCACGTCATGGCTTCACGCGGCAGACGATGCCGGCGATGTTTATCCCCGACACTTATGAGGTCTACTGGGATACCGGTGTGGACAGACTCCTGTCGAGGATGCACCGCGAGTATGACGCTTTCTGGAATGAGCGCCGGCGTGCCAAGGCTGAGGCTCTCGGGATGACGCCGCTGGAAGTGTCGGTACTGGCATCGATAGTGGATGAAGAGACTGCCATAGACGACGAGAAGCCCACCGTGGCCGGACTCTATGTCAATCGTCTCCGCAGGGGGATGCCGCTGCAGGCTGACCCTACGGTCAAATATGCCGTGGGCGACTTCGGCCTGCAACGCATATTGCACAAGCATCTGCAGGTCGATTCGCCCTACAACACCTATTTGCATCCCGGCTTGCCTCCCGGGCCGATCCGCGTGCCATCGGTGGCCGGCATCGATGCGGTGCTTGACTGCGAGCGGCACGACTACCTCTATATGTGTGCCAAGGAGGACTTCTCGGGCCGGCACAATTTCGCATCGACCCTTGCGCGGCACAATGCCAATGCCGCGCGCTATCGTCGCGCGCTCGACAGGCGGGGCATCAGGTGACACTCTGCCATGCACCGGCCGGTGGCCTGCTGCCACGTAGTGATGGCATACAACCCCAAAGCCAATAGCATACAACCCCAAAGGCAATAGCATACTACCCCAAAGCCAATAGCATACTACCCTAATGGCAGTAGCATACGACCCTAAGGGCAATAGCATACTACCCCAATGGTAGTAGCATACGACCCTAAGGGTGATGGCATCTGACCCTGTCGTCAGTGATGTGAGATGCCGCTGCGCGGGCAAGCGTCGTGTGTGGCGTGTCTGCGGCGTGATCAGCGTGCGTCGCCACTGTCCTGCAGTGACTTGAAGAAGCGTTTGCGGCGCGGGCGCGGTTTGCTGTCATGCTGTGGGGCGGTGTTGAGCTCTGGATAGCTGATGCGCGTGTGGTACATGATGCGCAGTTTCTCCTTGAACACGGCTTTCACGTTGGCAATGTCGATGAATGTGATGGGGCATTGCTTGAAGAATCCCTCCTGCAACTGTCCGTCGATTATCTTGTCGACGAGCGTCCCGATGCTCTGCTCGGTGTATTCCTTGAGGCTGCGTGATGCGGCTTCGACCGAGTCGGCCATCATCAGCACAGCTTCTTCCTTAGTGCCCGGATTGGGTCCCGGATAGGTGAATGCCGCTTCATTGACCGGCTCATCGGGGTGTTCGTTCTTATATGAGATGTAGAAATATTTGGTCCGGCCCGTGCCGTGGTGCGTCGAGATGAAGCGGCGGACTGCTTCGGGCAGGTTGTATTTGTCGGCCAATTTGAGCCCGTCGGTGACATGATTGATGACGATCTGCGCACTCTGTTCGTAGGGCAACTGGAGGTGCGGGTTTACGCCATTCTGGTTTTCGGTGAAGAAGGCGGGATTTTTCATCTTCCCGATGTCGTGATAGAGCGCGCCCGTCCTGACGAGCTGTGCGTTGCCGCCTATCTTCATGACTGCCGCCGCCGCCAGATTGGACATCTGCATCGAGTGCTGGAATGTGCCGGGAGCTATCTCAGACAGTTCGCGCAGCAGCTTGTTGTTGGTGTTGGAGAGCTCTACGAGCGTGACATTTGACACGAAACCGAAAATCTTCTCGATCATGAACATCATCGGGTAGGCGAAAAGCAGGATGAAGCAGTTGATGGCGAAATAGATGTAGCGGTGATAGTTGATGCTCTCGAAGTTGCCCTCGGCGAATGCCTCTATGCCGAGGTAGGTGATGCTGTAGGCAAGGAAAATCAGAAACGACGTGCGGAACAGTTGCGAGCGTTGTGACAGCTCGCGCAATGAATATACTCCGACGAAGCCGGCTATGAATTGCAGCACGATGAAGAGGAACTGGTTGGGCACGCTCATCGAGCAGATCAGTATGTTCATTATGTTGAGGGTGATGGCCGTGCGCGAATCATAGAATACACACACCATTATCGGCAGGATGAGATAGGGGATCGCATAGACATACTCACCCGAATAATTCTTTGTGATGAAGCATGTCAGCAGACTCGACACGACCAGCGCGCCCCAAAGCAGCAGGATTTTGCGGTTTTCCTTCAGGTAATCGCGCCGGTATATCTCAAGGTAGGCGAAGAAGCACAGGACTATGACCAGCACATAAGCCGTCTGCCCGAATATCATGGTGTATATCGGGCGGTTGGTGTCATAGCGCTTTTGCGATTCGACTTCCAGCGATTTGAGGATGTTATAGGTACTTTGGTTGATTATCTCGCCGCGGTCGATGATTTTCTGTCCTTTCATCACTTTGCCGATGGCGGGTGAGACATTGGACAGCATTTCGTCACGGGCGGCCTGCGACCTGACGGAGTCTATGCGGAGGTTGGGGGCAATGAACGTGTTGATATTGCATTGCCGTGCGGTGCGTGCCGGGAATGTGGAGTCATTGTTTGCCACAACCTCTGAATAGGCACGCTTCTCGGTCAGCAGATCGGCGGTATTGACGCGTGATGCTATGTTGCCTTTGACAATATAGACAGAGCTGATGCTGTCCCTGAGCAGCCACTCATATTCTTCGAGACTGATGATTCCCTGCGCATAGACAGCACCCAGCCGCCCGGTGATACGCTCCTTGCGGCCCGCGCCCCTGATTATCTTGCTCAGCGATGTGCTGCATGAGTCATCGAAAGCCTCGACGTAGTGGCTCGCCACACTCTCGTCAAGGGTGAAGTAGGGGCTGTAGTCACGCATGACACTATCTTGCTCTTGCTGCAATTTATGGGAGTCTTTGTATATCGGGAAGTCGAATTCGGCAGTCAGAAGTCCGTAGCGCCAGGGGTTTCCCATAGAGAATTCATAGTTGAACTTCTTTTCCCGCGGCGGCATCCATACTATGAGTGCGACTACTGCCAATACTATGAACACGTGGTAGAGCAGTTTCAGGATTAGTTTTTCCTTGGACGTCAAGTTGTTCATCTTGAATGTATTTTATCCGGGCGCAAATTACAAAAAAAATATCAATGCATCCCATTGTGCCTGATGTTTGGGGTGGCGTGTGCCGCACTTTGCCTGTCGGGCGGCTCTGTCTGTCGGCGTCTGGCGATGTCTGCATGTCACTCGGGTCAGCAAGTCATCTCTGTGCCTTCACACTTATATGTCGTCATGGCGGGTGCAGATAGTGGAATTTTACCTAACTTTGCAGTCGGTTTATATATTTAAACAATTTTTGGCAAACTTTGGCCGCCGGCCGGTTTGCTTGAAGTGTTTCAATCTTAGGCATATCATGGCAGAGAGAAGAGTAAGGGTGCGTTTTGCCCCAAGTCCTACCGGGCCGCTGCACATAGGCGGTGTCCGCACGGCATTGTATAATTATCTGTTTGCGAAACAACATGGGGGAGACTTCATTTTCCGCATTGAAGACACCGATTCGCATCGTTTTGTCCCCGGGGCAGAAGAATACATTGTCGAGTCTTTCAAGTGGCTCGGCATCACATTCGACGAAGGTGTCGGCATCGGTGGTGCTTTCGGGCCTTACAGACAGTCGGAGCGTCGTGACATCTACAAGCGTCATGTCAGGATGCTGCTCGATGCAGGCAAGGCTTATCTGGCGTTTGACACGCCCGAGGAGCTGGAGGCAAAGCGTGCAGAGGTTAAGAATTTCCAGTATGACGCCTCTACGCGAATGTCGATGCGCAACTCCCTTTCGCTGCCTGCCGGCGAGGTAGAAAGGCTTTTGGAAGGGGGAGCGGGCTATGTAGTCCGTATAAAGATAGAGCCCGGCGAAGATGTCCATGTCAATGACATCATCCGTGGCGACGTGGTCATCAATTCTTCTATCCTCGATGACAAGGTGCTTTATAAATCGGCTGACGAACTGCCGACCTATCACTTGGCAAACATCGTCGATGATCATCTGATGCAGGTCACCCATGTAATCCGTGGTGAGGAATGGTTGCCCTCGGCTCCGTTGCATGTCTTGCTATACCGAGCTTTCGGATGGGAGGAGACGATGCCTCAATTCGCGCATCTGCCCTTACTTCTCAAGCCCGAGGGCAACGGGAAACTCAGCAAGCGCGACGGCGACCGTCTGGGCTTCCCGGTATTTCCGTTGGAATGGCATGACCCCAAGTCGGGTGAAGTGTCGTCGGGATACCGTGAGTCAGGCTACCTTCCGGAGGCTGTAATCAACTTTTTGGCCTTACTCGGGTGGAATCCGGGTAATGACCAAGAGATAATGTCACTTGACGAACTTGTCAGGCTGTTTGACCTGCATCGTTGCAGCAAGGCAGGTGCTAAATTTGACTTCGAGAAGTGCAAGTGGTTCAATCATCAGTATATACAGATGACCGACGATGCTGTCCTCGCAGGGCAGATGCTGTCGCAGATGAATGCCGAGGGCATTGACGCGCCACTTGCCACCGTGGCCAAAGTGGCCGGCATGATGAAGCCGCGGGTCAGTTTTGTAAAAGAGTTGTGGCCGCTGTGCAAATTCTTTTTCGTAGCACCCGAGGAGTATGATGAAAAGACCCGCAAGAAACGCTGGAAGGAGGAATCGCCCCGCCAGATGCAAGAGTTGGCCGACGTACTTGCAGCCATAGATGACTTTTCGCTGGACAATCAGGAGCGTGTCGTCATGCAGTGGATAGCCGACAAAGGCTACAACACGGGTGTGATAATGAATGCATTCCGTCTCGCCATCGTGGGTGAGGGCAAGGGGCCTCAGATGTTTGACATCACAGAGGTGCTCGGCAAGGATGAGACGCTGCGCCGTCTGAGGCGGGCAATAGAGGTGCTAAAATAATATCCGCCCATGCTCCTCTACGACATCGCTATATCACTTTACGATTTGGCTGCCTATGTGCTCTTCCCTTTCAGCCGCAAGCCGCGCAAGATGGTCAAGGGGCATTGGGTCGTCTATGACATCCTGCGGCAACAGAGGGAGAGTGATGCTGACTATGTGTGGTTTCATGCGGCCTCGTTGGGTGAATTCGAGCAAGGCAGACCTTTGATAGAAGAAATCAGAAGGAGGCATCCAGACAAGCGCATCCTGCTGACGTTTTTCTCACCGTCGGGTTACGAAGTGCGCAAGCATTATGACGGTGCAGACATAGTGTGCTACCTGCCGTTTGACAAGCCGCGCAATGTCCGCAAGTTCCTCGATTTGGCACGGCCGTCGATGGCGTTTTTCATCAAATACGAGTTTTGGAAAAACTATCTCGACGAATTGAGGCGTCGCGGCATACCGGCTTATAGCGTGTCGTCGGTGTTCCGCAAAGACCAAGTCTTCTTCAAATGGTATGGGACTCTATACCGCAAGGTTTTGCAAGACTTCACCCGCCTTTATGTCCAGAATGAGCTGTCAAAACGCTATCTGGCCAAGATAGGCGTCGACCGGGTCACTATCGTCGGCGACACACGTTTTGACCGCGTGCTCGACATCATGCGTCAAGCGAAGGAGTTGCCATTGCTCGAATCATTCAAAGGCAACGCTCCTGTCATCGTGGCAGGCAGCTCATGGCAGCCTGACGAAGACCTTCTCATCGAATACTTCAATACCCACCCGGGCTTCAAGCTCATCATCGCGCCCCATGTCATTGATGAGTTGCACTTGGTGGAAATTATCAACAAGCTGCGCCGGCCCTACGTCCGCTACACCAAGGCCAATGCCCGCAAGGCTGCCGATGCCGACTGCCTGCTGGTGGACTGCTACGGGCTGCTGTCATCCATATACCGCTATGGCGAGATAGCCTATGTGGGAGGCGGTTTCGGTGCGGGAATACACAATATCCTCGAGGCGGCGGTCTATGGGATGCCGGTCATATTCGGCCCCAAGTACCAGAAGTTTGTCGAGGCACGCGAATTGATTGAGGCGCGAGGGGCATTCCCCGTCACCGATTATGCCTCACTGTCGGGGCTTCTCGACCGCCTCAGGTCTGACGGGCCATTCCTGCAATCGTCAGGTGAGACAGCACGCCGATATGTGCACGGCCATGCCGGGGCGACGCTGAGGGTGCTTGAGGACATAGGGCTCTGACTGCCCACGACAAATGGCATACGACCCCGTGAGTGAAAAGGTCGTATGCCATGCCGGTTAGCATACGACCCAAAGTCACTTTGGGTCGTATGTTTTTTACCATTACGCGGCAAATGGATAACTTTGCCGCAGACCATTCACATAGCGATGCCAAAACTCAAGACACTATTGCTGCCGGCCTTGCTGTCGGCAGGCCTGACGATGTCGGCTCAGACCTACGACCGTCTGGCTGCCGATGCTATCGACAGTCTCGACGCGGGCAGGCTGGATGCGGCCGAGAGGCTTTTCAAGCAGGCCATCGAGCTTAGTCCCAAGGATGCGCGCAATGCGATGCTCTTTGCCAATCTCGGCAATGTGCTGGCGCTCAAGGGGCAGACCGATGACGCGGTGGCCGCGCTGTCGATGGCGCTCAACTTCACCCCGCTGTCTGTCCCAATCCTCATGAGCCGCGGCAGCCTTTATCTCCGCACCGGGCGGAAGCGTGAGGCGATGGCCGATTTCAGCAATGTCGTCGATGTCGAGCCGGACAACAGCGAGGCCTTGTTCTTCAGGGCATACCTCTTTGCTTCAGACGGACGCTTCGCCGAGGCCGAGGCCGACTATGCGCACCTGCTTGAGCTTGACCCTCATTCCAAGGATGTGGCACTGTCGCTCGTGCTGCTCTACAACAAGCAGCGCAAGTTTGAAAAAGCCGTGGAGTGGCTTGCCAAACTCGAAAACGAATACCCTGACGACCCGGATGTCCTGTTGGCAAGGGCAAACACAGACTATGAGATGGGGCACTATGAGCTGGCTCTCGCCGACCTCGGCCGCCTCGTAGAAATCGATGGCGACAACCCTGACATATATATCTTGCGCGGCAACGTCTATAAGATGCGCGGGATGCCCGACATGGCTGCCGACGAATACCGCACGGCCATCGGGCTCGGGGCTGACCCGGTGCAGCTCGGCGCCTTGATCGATGAATGTGAGGACGACGGTGGCCGCAAGGCAAGGCGCGGACGCAGGTAGACCCGGGCTAATGTAATAAACGTATAGCGAAATGAAGACGATACTGATAGTCGTCGGCAAGACTGCCGACCGCAACATCACTGCCGCAATCGACGACTATGTGGGCAGGATAAGGCATTACATCCCCTTTGAACTCGTCGTGTTGCCCGACTTGAGGAACAACCGCAACATGACTTTCGACCAGCAGAAAGCAAGGGAAGGGGAGATGATACTCCGTGAAATCCAGCCCGGCGATGTGGTTGTCCTGCTCGATGAAGCGGGCAAAGAGATGACATCACGCGGCTTCGCGTCATGGTTCGGGCATAAGTCGGGCATCGTGGCCAGACGGCTCGTCTTCGTCATCGGCGGTCCCTACGGTTTTTCACCCGACGTATATGCCGCCGCGGCCGAGCGGCTGTCGCTTTCGCGCATGACATTCTCGCATCAGATGGTGAGGCTCATCTTCGTCGAGCAGCTGTATCGTGCCATGGACATACTCAATGGCGGCCCGTATCATCATGACTGACCGGCCCGCAGGTCAGGCGGCACGACGATAAAAGACTGCGGCGCACCACCCGTCAAAGGTGGTGCGCCGCATGTATGCCAATCATGACGGGTCAAAGGACGGGCACTTTCCTCGTCTCTTCAAATGTCCCCTGCTGTGACTCCGCAGTTATCCTGACGATAAACATGCCGCCACTCTGTGTGCCACCTCCTGCTGTTGCCTCTATGGAGTTGCTCCCGTTATGGCAGTCGGCGGATGCCTTTGCTATGCACCGTCCGGCTATGTCATAGACGTGCATCGACACCTCGGCATTGTCAAACCCGCAGTGGAAATCACACTTGACAGATTGTGACGCACGGTCATAGGCGACAGACGCTATGCCCATTGTGTTGCCTTCGGTGTCCGCCAGACCGTTGGAAATGTCGGTGGACAGACCCGGCAGCTCGACGTCCCCTTCCCAATAGGACCTCACCGAATAGGTGTCGTCGCCTCCTGTCGGGGCATTGTCTGTATAGCTTGTCGATGTGCTTGTCCCTATCAGTTCATCGTTGCGGTAGACCCTGTATTCGATGAAGTCGCTTTGTGAGGCTTCTTTGGCCTGTGTGTCTTCGGTCCATGACACGACGACGCTGCCGTCATGGCCTGAAGCGTTTACCGATGTGATACATTCCTGAGGTATGTATATCGAGAAATGTGTCAGCTCGCTCTCTTCGTTGTTGCCGAAGACGATGGACACTGCATACTCTGTCAAGCCTTGCGGAATGGCATAAAGTGTGATGGACGTGCCGTTTTGCCGCCCCCTGTTGACCAGTTGGCCGTTCATCTTGATATAGAAATTATATCCTTTGACCGTGCTGCCGTCTACCGCGGGGCCGTCCCATGAGAGGTAGATGTTCCCATTGGCGCTCCTCGACGATGCCGATGCTATCCCGAGGACACGGTTGCTTGCGAAGTCGAAGGAGATTGTGCCGTCAGATGCGGGGATTATGTCATAGAGCCCGTTGCCGTTGTATTCTCCGTTCCAGCTCACTGTGCTCGGCAATGTATAAGGATTGAACCCGCGGTAAGTCCTGCCGTAAGCGGCGTTCATCAGATAAAGTGAGCCGAAAGAGTCCGGTGTCTCCGCAGGGTCACGGCCGATGCTGGCATCGACGACATAGACTGATTGCGATGCGGATGCGTTTATCGTATTGCGGTCATAGTAATTGTCGTAGAAGTTCTCATTGACATGGTAGACCACCAGACCGCTGCCGAGCAGCCCGGCCTCGAAGGGCGACGATGACTGTTGCCTGTTCTCTATGATGAAATAGTCATAGTCATCATTGGTGTTC
>DWUP01000046.1 GCA_020012075.1 Candidatus Avibacteroides avistercoris | reverse complement strand
CGGTCTTGAAGCCGAATTCTTCTGCCACGAGGTTTATCGTCTCAGCATCGAGACGTTGGTTGATGGACACCATTATACCGACGCTCATGCATGTGGCGATGACTTGTGTGACGGGGACGTCCATCATGCTGGCGAGTTCGTTTGCTGTGACGAATTCGGTCAGCTTCAGCACTTTGCTGTCCTCGAGCTCTTTGCTCTCGAGTTCGGCTTGGCGTGTGTGTGCCTGCTCGCGTTTTTCCTTTCTGTATTTTGCTGCCTTGTTCTTGCCTTTAGATGTGAGCCGTGCGAGTGTCTCTTTTACTTGTTTCGCTACATCTTCTTCGGTGACTTCAGGCTTTGCGAATGCCGCTTTCTTGCCTTTGCCTTGCGCGTTCTTCTGTTGCTGGCCCTGGCGTGTCTGGCCTCCCTGCTGCTGTGTGCGGCGGTTGCGCTCGCCTTGTGCCTGTATGTTGTCGATGTCTATGCGCTCTTTGTTTATGCGGCTTCTTTTTTTCTTGCGTGTCTCTTCGTCGCCTTTCTTTTCGCCTGCGGCCTTTCCTGTTGTTGCATCATCCTTGCGTATTTCTTTGATGATGTCTTCTTTCATTTTCTTGCGCTGTTCGACGCGTTGTCTTTCTTTGTCTTCGCGTTCTTTGCGCTTCTCATCGCGTGATTTTTTCTTTGGCCTTGTCGTCTGGTTGAGGGCGTCGAGGTCTATACGTCCGACCACGTTGATTCGTGCGCCTTTTGTTTCTGGGTGTAGTCTGAAGACTTCTTCGCTGCTGGATGCCGGTTTTGATGGCGCATCGTTGGCCGGTTGTATGTTTTCTGTCTCTTGCTGTCCGGGTTGGCTGTCCGCTTTCGGTTCTTCGGATTGTTTGATTTCGTCTTTTTCTACAGCCGGCTCTTGTGGTTCTTCTGCTGGCAGTTGTTGTGGCATTGCGGTTGTTTCTGCAGTTTGAGCGGTTGTCTTGGTTTGTTCAGCGGGTGCGACGTCTCTGTCCTCAGCTTTTTGTGTTTTTTTGTGCCCGTTGATTTCGTCAAGATTGATATGCCCTACTGTTTTTATTTGGGGCTGTTTGTCGTCGGGGATGGTGGTTTTTATCTCGTTGTCCTCATCCTTTGGCTTGTAATCGTCAATAGCTATGGTCGGTTGCTTGCTGCGATCTTTGTTTTGCCTTCCTTGGCTGATTTTTTCAGAATCTGTCTTCAGCTTTTTGTCGCTGCTGAATTCATTTACGAGCATGTCATATTGCTCGTCGCTAATCTTGGCGTTAGCTCCTCCTTCGAGCTGTATTCCTTTTTCTTCCAGGAAGTTTATTGCCCTGTCGAATGTTATGTTCAGATCTCTAACTACTTTGTTTAACCTTATTGCCATGATATTTTCCTGTGAATAAATAAGTGTTGGGGACTACGGTCGTGAACTCTATGCGGGGATTGCAACCTGCTTTGGCTCATGACCATTCCCGGGCTGCAATCCTCAGATGCTGTGGCTATTCATCTTCGAATTCGGCTTTCAGAATCCTGATAACGTCATCGACGGTATTTTCTTCGAGGTCTGCTTTTTCGATGAGCATTTCTCTCGGGGCGTTGAGTACGCCTTTGGCTGTGTCGATACCGATTTTTTTGATGGCATCGATTACCCATTCGTCAATTTCGTCTTTGAATTCGTCCAGATATATGTCATCTTCTTCGTATGCTTGGTCGAGTTCGCGGAACACGTCTATCGTATATTCTGTCAGCATGCTTGCCAGCTTGATGTTCATTCCGCTTTTCCCGATGGCCAGTGACACTTCTTCAGGCTTCAGGTAGACTTCTGCCTTGCGGTTTTCTTCGTCGAGTTTGATGGAAGAAATCTTTGCAGGGCTGATGGCGCGCTGTATGAAGAGTGAAGTGTTGGTTGTGTAGTTGATGACGTCGATGTTCTCATTTCGCAGCTCGCGGACTATGCCGTGGATGCGTGAGCCTTTTACGCCGACGCATGCGCCCACGGGGTCGATGCGGTCGTCATAGGATTCGACGGCTATTTTCGCGCGTTCGCCGGGGATGCGGGCAATCTTCTTGATGGTGATGAGTCCGTCGGCTATCTCGGGGACTTCGAGTTCGAATAGGCGTTGCAGGAAGAGTGGCGATGTCCTCGAAAGGATAATCTTGGGATTGTTGTTTTTGTTTTCGACTCTTGCCACCACTGCTTTGGCTGTTTCGCCCTTGCGGTAGAAGTCGCTGGGTATCTGTTCTGTCTTGGGCAGCAGCAGTTCGTTGCCTTCTTCGTCAAGGAGCAGGATTTCCTTTTTCCATACCTGATAGATTTCTGCGGTGATTATTTGCCCTATCTTCTCTGAATATTTGGTATAGAGACTGTCTTTCTGGAGCTCCAATATGCGTGATGCCAATGTCTGCCTCAAATTGAGTATGGCGCGACGCCCGAATTTCATAAAGTCCACTTGGTCGGTCACTTCTTCTCCTATTTCGTAGGATGAGTCGATCTTTTGTGCTTCGCTGAGGGCTATTTCACTGTTGCTATTGGTCACTTTGCCGTCTTCTACGACCGTGCGGTTACGGTAGATTTCGAAGTCGCCCTTGTCCGGATTGACGATGACATCGTAATTGTCGTCTGATCCGAACATTTTTGCTATGACGCTTCTAAAGGAATCTTCGAGCACGCTGACGAGTGTCGTGCGGTCGATGTTCTTTAGTTCTTTGAATTCTGAGAAAGTATCGACAAGGTTTACAGTTTCTGTTTTCTTTGCCATATTCAATTGAAGCTTAATAGGTATTTGGTATATTTTACATCTCCGTAGCTGAAAGTCAGCTCTCTGTCCGTGAGTACCGGTCTTTTGGCTCCTTCCGGCTTGATTTTTTCTTTGATGATGATTGTGAAATGGTCGTCATTGGCATCCTTCAGCGTTCCGGTCAGTTTCTTGTTGTCACTGGTCATGACTTCGACATCATCGCCTATGTGTATTTGATATTGGCGTGGGATTTTGAACGGCTGTCCTATGCCGGCCGACCCGACTTCGAGCTCATAGTCTTCTTCATCCCTGTTGAGCCGTGACTCGATGTACCTGCTTAGCTCTACGCAGTCATCTATCCAGACTCCCTCGGCGTGGTCTATCTCTACGACCACTTTGTCGTCGGGGCTCACACTGATGTCTACGACAAAATAGTCTTTTCCATCCAGCCACTCATCGACGATTTTGCTGACTTTTGCTTTGTCTATCATTTACAGTTTGTTAGAATAAAAAAAGGGCTTGCCCGCCCCCACACTTCATCATTCTCACCGCAAAGGTAGGGTTTTGTTTATAATCTGCAAAAGATGAGTGCCAAAAAATGCTTTACGGCACCTCCTGTCACGTGTCGGGGGTGGGGCGGTGCCGGGCGGGGATGCTTATTCCGGTGGGTGGTGTCGCTTTAGTTCTTTTTCGAGTTCCCGCATCCGCCCGTCGCAGCATCTGTCGAGCAGGTCTTTGAAAGCCTTGCCGTGGTTCATCTGCCTTGTGTGGCAAAGTTCGTGGAGCAGGACAAACTCGACGAGGTGCGGCGGCAGTGTCATGAGTGCCGCCGAGAGGTTGATGTTGCCCTTGCTGCTACAGCTGCCCCATCGTCTGTTGGCCGAGTTTATCCTGACTGCCGAGAATCTGAAGCCGTGTTGTCTTGCCAACCGTGCCAGCATGTCGGGCAGGACTTCGCATGCCCTGTTTCTGAGGCATGCTTTTGCTGCGCGGATGATGTCCTCTTTGCTGCAATTGCCGGGGCAGGTGACGGTGTAGCCGGTCCCGTGCCGCGTGATGGTGATGCGCTGTGTGTCGGCCCGCTGCACCGTGACTGTCAGCCATGCCGAGCGGATGATTGTCCCGTCGGCCGGGACGGCCGGCTGTGCGCGGTGCATCATCTCTGCCAGTGCGGTGCGGTGCGTCTCGATGATGCGTCTGACATCGTCTCCTGTGAGCGAGGCGGGGA
>DWUP01000045.1 GCA_020012075.1 Candidatus Avibacteroides avistercoris | reverse complement strand
CCAGCCGAGAGACATCTTGCGTGACATGGCCACGCCCCACAGCCAGATGACGGCCATGATGATATTGGTCGCCATCATGAATATGCCGGGTGTGGTGTGCCCTGACAATGACCCGCCCGTGATGAAGACCGGGATTGCCCTGATGTGCATGATGGCCATCAGGCCCGCTTCGCGCAGTATCCAGACGGCTGCGGTGAGGATGAGCAGTGCCGATAGCAGCCGGCGGGCATCGGCTGCCTGCGTTGATGCGGCTTTGCCGCGGAGTATTTGTCTGTTCTTTGGTTTCATCTCTGCAATGTTTTTTGCGGTGCTAAAGTAGCAATTATCCCACATCCCGCCAACTGTGCCTTGTCACCCCTCGTCGTGCCAGAGGCCGCCGGGCGCGGTGTCGCCGAGGTAGCTGTCGATGATGGCGAGTATTTCCCTCCCGTAACGCTCGAATGTCTTGGGCCCGAAGTGGGGTATGGCGAGCAGCGCCGCCTTGTCGCGCGGCAAAGTCCCGGCGATGGCGGCTATGGCACTCTGCCTCACGACGGTATAGACCGGTTTGCCGAGGCTGCGTGCCTCATCGTCGCGCCACTTGATGAGCTTGTCATAGAGGTCGGGGTGTGTGATGTCGGCATTGCCGTCGGGCTCTGACGGTGCAGGCCGGCGCTTGCGGCGCAGTCTCATCGCGCCTGTCTCGATGGTCGCCACGGCCTTGGCGTGCAGATAGCCGTTGATGTCAAACCCTTCTGCACCGACATGGCGCAGCAGGGCCAGCTTGAGCAGCATGGCGCGGCGCAGGGTGTCGAGGGCTTCGTCAAATGCTTTCTTCGTCGCGGCATTGTCAATGTCGGCCGTCACGGTGTCGGCTTCGTCGCTCAGCGGTTGCAGGCGGGCGGTGAAGTAGGTCGTCGCCTTGGCCAGACGCGCGGCAAGCGCCCCGTCGGTCTCGGGGTCGGGCGATGAGGCTGCCATGGCGGAATACTGGTGGTGAAACCGTCCTGCCACTGCCGTCAGGTCTGCCGACAGCGTGGATGCCATGTCGGCGAGCATGGCCGACAGTGCCGGATAGGTCTTGGCCAGATGACTGTCTGCTGTGTGCCGCAACTTGTCGAGTGATGTGGCTATCTCTGTGAAGTCAAACAACCCGTCGAGCAGACGTGTGTAGTAGCGTTTGCGCAGTGTGTCCAGTGTGCCGGCGGTCGGGACGTGCGAGCGTGCGCCGACCATGAACGTCTCGACCTTGCTGTCGGTGATGACCGAGCGCAGTGTCAGCGGGCGGCTCAGCACCATCCCCCCGAGGGTGCGGCAGCGGCTCAGTGCCACGTATGCCTGTCCGTGCGAGAACGAGCCCGCGGCATCGATGATGGCCCGGTCGAATGTCAGCCCTTGGCTCTTGTGGATGGTTATTGCCCACGCCAGTTTGAGGGGAAACTGCATGAACGTCCCCTCGACTTCCTCGACGATGGCCTTTGTCGAGCGGTCGATGGCATATCGTGTGTTGGTCCACACCTCGCGGTGCAGGGTGACATCCTCGCCCGTCTCGTCGATTGTCACGGTGACAGTCTCGTCGTCGATGCTGTCGATGTGCCCCAATGTGCCGTTGCAGTAGCGGACTGTGCCGCACGTGCCGTTTTTGACAAACATCACTTGTGCCCCCGCCTTGAGGACCAGCTGCTCGTCGGTCGGGTAGGAATAGGACGGGAACTTGCCCGTCACGCCGGCCACAAACGTATGTGCTTCGGCCGGCAGTCTTGCCAGTTCGCTCTCGTTGATTTGGCTTGCCATGGCATTGTGCGTCGTCAGGCGGATGTAGTGCGTGCCTTCGGGCGGTGTGAAGCCCTCGACATAGCGGCTGTTGAGCATCGCGAGCGCGGCATCGTCGAGAGTGTTGTCCCTCACCTTGTTGAGCAGGGCGATGAATGTCTCGTCACTCTGGCGGTAGACCTTGGACAACTCGATGATGAAGAAGTCGGCCGACCGCAGGGCATTGCTCGAGAAGAAGTATGGCGTGTCATAGGTCGTGCGCAGCATGTCCCACTCATCATCCTTGACCACGGGTGGCAGCTGTGCGAGGTCGCCTATCATGACCATCTGCACGCCGCCGAACGGCCGTGTGCGGTCGCGGAAACGGCGCAGCACATAGTCCACCTCGTCGAGCAGGTCGGCGCGCACCATGCTGATCTCGTCGATCACGATGAGGTCGATGGTGCGTATCAGCTCCAGACGCTGCTTGTTGTAGCGGAAATCATATTTTGCCCCGCTGCCCCTGCCGAACGATGACTCGGGCATGAACGGGGCGAATGGCAGCTGGAAGAACGAGTGTATCGTCACCCCTCCGGCATTGATGGCGGCGATGCCCGTGGGGGCGAGGACGACCATGCGCTTGGGGCAGCGCTCCTGCAATTCGCGCAGGAATGTCGTCTTGCCCGTCCCGGCCTTGCCGGTCAGGAAGAGGTTGGCATCAGTCTCGGTCACGATGCGCCATGCGGCGAGTCTGTCAGCGTCGGTCTCCATGCTCAGAGCTGTATGCTGTGCGCCTCGACCCTTGTGTTGAGGAATATCGACGCGCTGTCATTGAAGTCGGCCGCCGACTCGGTCGTCAGATAGGTGCATGACGCGCCGCGCGTGCAGCAACGCTCTATCTCGGGATGCCGTGTGAGATAGCAGGCGAGGCTCCCGGCCACATATTCGCCCTGCGCCAGCAACCGTATGTGCCAGGGTACGTGCCGGCGTATCTTGTCCATCAGCAGCGGATAGTGGGTGCAGCCGAGGATGATGGTGTCGATGCGCCCGTCGGCCTCGAGCAGGCGGCGCGTATATTCGGCTACGAAATAGTCTGCGCCCGGGCTGTCGGCCTCGCGGCTCTCGATGAGCGGCACCCACATCGGGCAGGCCACCGACGAGACTGTCACGTCGGGACACAGCTTGCCCAACTCGATGTCATAGGACTGCGACTTGACCGTGCCGGGCGTGGCGAGCAGTCCCACGTGGCGTGTGACTGTCAGGCCGTCGATGGCCTCGACAGTGGGCCTGATGACGCCCAGCACGCGGCGGCGCGGGGCGACGACCGGCAAGTCGCTCTGCTGGATGCTGCGCAATGCCTTGGCCGAGGCGGTGTTGCACGCCAGTATGACGAGCGGGCATCCCAGCTCGAAGAGGCGCATGACAGCCTCGAGCGTAAATTCGTAGACGAGCTCAAACGACCGTGTGCCGTAGGGCGTGCGGGCGTTGTCGCCGAGGTAGACGTAGTCGTAGGCAGGCAGCCGCCGCCGTATCTTGTCGAGGATGGTCAGCCCGCCATAGCCCGAGTCGAATATCCCGATGGGGCCGGCGGTGAGGTCAAATCGTGGGTCACTCATTGTGTCATGTCATTGGCATAGCCTGCCGTGATGCGTGGTGGCGCGCCACGGCGGAGACTGATTACAAAATTATGTATTTCGCCGGCGTCGTCCAAACACCCCGGCAAATATCGTCGCCGCCTGCCGCGCCTGCCTGCGGCCACGGCATACGATGCTTTTGTGCGTAGGGTCAGACCCTGTGGGGCATTGCCCGGTGTGCCGCGGCCGTAGCATACGGTGCTGTGCGCGGCGGCTACGGGGCAGGCGATGCCGTAATTATTACTCTTGCGGGTGGAGGTCTTGTATGTTTGGCAGAAAGTATATAATTTTACGCTTTGATTTTAAAATGTCCCGACGCGTGGTGGGACGTATATAAGAAAAAGGAAAATAAATATTTAATTATCTTATCATTATTTAAAAACATAATGGATACAACACAACTTAATGACAGGCTGCGTGACATCTTCAGGGCCATGCCCAAAGCCGTGGCCGGAGGCAGTACAGGATGGGTGAATCTGGCCAATTTCGGCAAAGAGTTGATCAGCAACGACATTGATTTTCATGTCATGGGCTTTGCCAAATTGCGCGAGTTCGTCGAGAGCCTTGACTTATTCGAGATTTATAAGGACATAACCAATGCGCTCCCGGTCTACTACATCCGTCTGAAGGACGATGGCGGCCGCGAGATGCCTTTCAACATGCGCGGGCGGAAGCTCAATCCGGCCACCGTGCTGACGGGATGGGCTTTTCTGGGACACTATCCGTCGATGATCGAGACGCTGAAGAATCTTGCCCTCGAGGAGGAATGGAGCTTCGGCGAGGATGGGGGCGAGCCATATCCCATACTGTCCAACTATATAAAATACACGTTCTACAAACTCCAGCGTGAGGGCAACAAGGTCTTCGTGACCGAGGATGGCGAATATGCCGTGTTCAACACGGGTCTGGTGGACCGCCGCTATCTGCCGATCTATGCCTTGTTCCGCAAGAACCGCCGCGAGGATATCCGCCAGAAGTGGTATCTGGTCAATTATTGCATCGAGGGCGAGGAACGCGCCGGCAAGACCCTTGTGAGCCAGTTTTCGAAGCTCCCGGCTCCTGCCCGCTACTTCGACTCGGTGGCTGACATGGTCTATGACACGCGCGCCGGCAAGCCCGTGCTCGACATCGAGCACATCATCGTCGAGCGTGTGGACCGCCTGCCCGACGGTTTCATCAGGCGCAATGCCCCGGCGGGATTCGAGGTGAGGTCTACTGCCGGCATGGATGCCGATGAGCGTGCCGTCTACTATGATGCTCTGCGCGATGCCATCAGGGATGACATGGAGTGCTACCGCAACATGGCCGCGAGGCTCGAGGAGGCTCTGGTGCTGTCGTTGCGCCGCATCAAGTGGAATTATCGCACGGCCGTCCCCGTCTATTATCCTGCCAAGGACCGCATGTGCCTGCTCATCCCCCTGTGCCTGCTCAAGGACAGTGTGGTCGATGCCGCACTCGTGGTGTCGCGCACACAGTCGGGACGCTATCAGGGCGAGACGGTGTATTCGCTCGACTGGGCATACAAGTGTGCGCGTCTCGTCTATCACGTCGATAGCGACTGGCTCAAGGTCGGCCGGCCATCTGACGGCGACGCAGACGATGCTGACGATGACGACGTGTCGCCTGAGTCTTCCGACCCGCAGGACGACGGTTTTGACGTCGATGATATAGACATCGACAACATACTGCCCGAGGAGAATTTTTAGGCCGCTCCGTCAGAGAGTCCCGGCAAGGCGCGAATATGCAGTCATCCCCCGCAGCTCCGGTCAAGGTGCTGCGGGGGATGTGCTTACACAGGCGCGTTGTGCCGTCTGTCAGGCTGTAGCCTGACTTCTATTTCAACGGATTCCACCCCTGCGCCTTCAGTTCCATCTCATTGCCGTCGCGTGTGATGAGCGCCATGCCCAGTTCGGGGCGGGTGATGTGTCCTATCATCCTCACGCCTTCCATGGCCGCTATTTTCTCGTGGTCGCCTATCGGCACGGTGAAGAGCAGTTCGTAGTCTTCGCCTCCGTTGAGCGCGCATGTGGTGAGGTTCAGGTTTAGTTCTTCGGCCATGGCTGCTGTCTGGTAGTCGATGGGGATGTGTTCCTCAAAGATGCGGCATCCCACGGCGCTTTGCTTGCAGATGTGCATCAGTTCTGACGAGAGCCCGTCAGAGATGTCGATCATTGCAGTCGGTCTGACCCCTGCCTCGCGCAGCTTGGCGATGATGTCCCGCCTTGCTTCGGGGCGCAGCTGGCGTTCGAGGATGTATTCCCGTCCGGCGAAGTCGGGCTGCACGTCGTCGTTGCCTTTGAGCGCCGCCTTTTCGCGTTCGAGCAGTTGCAGTCCCATGTAGGCCGCCCCGAGGTCGCCGCTCACGCAGATGAGGTCGGTGTCCTTGGCCCCGTCGCGGTAGACTATCTCGTCGTGTGCCGCGTCGCCGATGCATGTGATGCTGATGGTCAGTCCCGTGAGCGACGACGTAGTGTCACCTCCCACGATGTCTACGTGGTGGTCTTCGCAGGCGAGGCGGATGCCTGCATACAGCTCCTCGATGTCCTCGATGCAGAAGCGGCGCGAGATGCCGAGCGAGACTGTCAGCTGGCGCGGCGTGCCGTTCATGGCATATATGTCAGAGAGATTGACCATTGCCGACTTATAGCCGAGGTGCTTCAGCGGCGTGTAGGTGAGGTCGAAGTGTATGCCTTCGAGCAGCAGGTCTGTGGTCACGAGTGTGGCCCGGCCTCCCATGTCGATTACTGCCGCATCGTCGCCCACGCCGCGGCGTGTAGATGAGTTGTAGTGCTCCAGTCCCCCGGTGAGGTGGTCGATGAGGCCGAATTCGCCGAGCGTGGATATTTCAGTTCGTTTCCTTTCGTTCATTTGTCAGTCCTTTCGGTGTTTGCCGGTCGTGTCATGACCTTTTTATCAGTTCGCGCATGATGGCTGTCATCTTGGGTTGTGCCGCGTCGGCCGCCCGCTGCACTTCTTCGTGTGTGACCTCCACTATCTTGCCTTCGACGCCGAGGTCGGTGACAATCGACATGCCGAAGACTTTGATGCCGCAGTGGTTGGCCACGATGACTTCTGGCACGGTGGACATTCCCACGGCGTCTGCCCCGAGGATGCGGAACATCCTGTACTCTGACGGGGTCTCGAATGTGGGTCCCTGCGTGCCGAGGTAGACACCCTTGCGGACGGTGATGCCCAGTTCGGCGGCGATGGCCTCGGCCTTTGCTATCAGAGCTTTTGAATATGCTTCGCTCATGTCAGGGAAGCGCGGGCCGTAGTCGATGTTCTTTCCCCTGAGCGGATGTTCGGGGAAGAGGTTGATGTGGTCGGTGATGATCATCAGGTCGCCGATTTCAAACCCGGGGTTGGTGCCGCCGCAGGCGTTTGAGACGAAGAGTGTCTCGATGCCCAGCTCTCTCATGACCCTGACGGGGAATGTGACTTCGCGCATCGAATAGCCTTCGTAGAAGTGGAAGCGTCCCTGCATGGCCATGATGTCTTTGCCGCCGAGTGTGCCGAAGAGCAGCTTGCCGCTGTGCCCCTCGACCGTCGAGACGGGGAAGTTGGGGATGTCGCGGTAGGCGATTTCTTCTTTTTCTTTTATTTCGTCTGCCAGACGCCCGAGTCCCGTGCCGAGTATGATGGCCGTCTTGGGTCTGCGCTGTGTGGCCGCCTTGATGAATGCGGCTGTCTCATTTATTTTTTCTAACATGTCGGATGATTATGTCGTTGAACTCTTGTTCTTGTCCCAGCAGGAATCTGACCTCCACCGGCAGGGCATAGATTCTGCCGGCGATATGGCCTATGACTTGCATTGCGGGCCGGAGGCGTGCCGCATCTTTCTCGGTGGTGATGACCAGCTTGTCGTCGCCGTGCATCCTGTCAAACGTGGCGGCTATGTCTCTGAGGTCAGTATTCGTGAATCTGTGGTGGTCGCCATAGGTCTTCACAGTCACGTTGTCAGAGATGGCCTTGACGCGCTGTATCAGCGGGGCGGGGTTGGCTATGCCCGCGATGAGCAGTATCGGGCGG
>DWUP01000044.1 GCA_020012075.1 Candidatus Avibacteroides avistercoris | reverse complement strand
GGATGGCATTCTGCCCCACGGCCATGGCATACGACCATTTTGTCGTTTGGGTACAATGCTTTTCCCAAAAACAATGTATGATAATCACCGTCAGATAAAAGCACGGTTACAAATCCAGAGACAAATCCCTGCCGCAGGTATGTCGGCGGCAGGAAAACAGTCTGTTTCAGATATATGCGCAAGGGATAGCCGGTGGTGACAGGCTATGCCATGTTGTCACGGATGTGAGTGCCGGCGGTGTCAGTCAAAGACGTCGTCGAGCCCGGTCTGTATGTCGTAGTCGTCGAGCAACTTGTCTTCGCATGGATTGAAGTCATCCGGCAGGTCAAACGTGTCGGACTGGTCATACCCGAGGTCAGGGTCGGCGAAGACTTTGTTCATGTATATGGCCCATATCGGCAGTGCCATGCTTGCCCCCTGCCCGTAGTACATCCTGTCGAAGTGGATGTCGCGTTCCTCGCCGCCTACCCAGCAGCCTGACACGAGGGTGGGGATGAAGCCCATGAACCATCCGTCGGAGTTGCCATTTGATGTGCCGGTCTTGCCCCCCATGTCGGCCTGTATGCCATAGCGGAAGCGGACACGGCCGCCCGTACCCTCATTGACCACAGCACGGAGCATATCAATCATCTTGTATGCGCTCTCGCGGCTCAGTGCCTCATTCATGGCCGGTGTGAATGTCGAGATTACCTCTCCGTCGTTGGTCTCGATTCGCGTCACGAAGAGCGGCTCGACGTGCATGCCCATGTTGGCAAATGCTGTGTATGCGCTGACCATCTCGCCGACCGAGATTTCGCATGGGCCGAGGCATAGCGACGGCGTGGCCTCGATTGCACGGTTTTTGATGCCCAGCGTGTGGAGCAGCCGCACGAGTGATGCCGGGTTGAGTTTGCCCATGAGATAGGCCGAAATCCAGTTATTGGAGTTGGCCAGTCCCCACTTGAGCGTCACCATCTCGCCGATGTGTTTCTTCGAGTCGTTGCGGGGAGCCCAGATGCGCCCATCGTCAAGCAAGACGGTCTGCTGCACGTTGCGCACTTTGTCGCATGGCGAGAAATTGTTTTCCATTGCGAGGGCATAGAGGTAGGGCTTGATGGTCGAACCTACCTGACGGCGTCCCACCATGGCCATGTCATATTGGAAGTAGTTGAAATTCGGCCCTCCGACATAGGCTTTGACATAGCCGTTGGACGGATCCATCGACATGAAGCCTGCGCGAAGGAAGTGCTTGTAGTAGCGCAATGAGTCGAGTGGTGTCATTATGGTGTCGATTTCGCCTTCCCATGAGAACACAGACATTTCGTGAGGTGTGTCAAAGGCACGGCGAATCTCTTCGTCCGAACATTTGTTGTGCTTCATGATGCGGTAGCGCTCGGTGTTCTTCACTGCCCGTCGCATGATCGAAGCCATCTGTTCGTCAGTCAGATTGTTGGTGAATGGTGCATTTTTGCGGCCTCGTTTCTCCTTGAAGAAATTGGGTTGGAGTGTCTGGCTGAGGTGTTCGGTGACGGCTTCTTCGGCATAGCGCTGCATGCGTGAGTCGATGGTCGTGTAAATTTTGAGCCCGTCGGTGTAGATGTTGTAGTTTGTGCCGTCCTTTTTCTTGTTTTTGTTGCACCATCCATAGAGCGGGTTGGTCTCCCATGCCAGCGAGTCTTCGTAGTACTGTTGTCCCTGCCAACTGGCATACTTGCTACGGTCGGGTTTCTTTGCGGTGAGTACGTTGCGCAGATATTCACGGAAGTAAGTGGCTATACCCTCCTTGTGGTCTGCCTTGTTGTAGTGCAACACGAGTGGCAGTGCTTGTATGGAGTCGCATTGTGCATCAGTGAGATAGCCGTATTTGGCCATTTGTTGCAGTACGACGTTGCGCCGCTGGCGTGTGCGTTCGTTGTGGCGGCGGGGGTTATATAATGACGGGTTCTTGCACATGCCCACGAGCGTAGCCGCCTCCTCGACTGACAATGTGGCCGGCTCCTTGCCGAAATAGGTATATGAGGCAGTTTTGATGCCTACTGCATTATTGAGGAAGTCGAATTTGTTGAGATACATTGTCAGTATCTCTTCCTTGGTGTAATATTTCTCCAGCTTGACGGCGATGACCCATTCGATGGGCTTTTGCAGCATGCGCTCGATGGCATTGTCGGCACTTGGCGAATAGAGTTGCTTGGCCAGCTGTTGGGTTATCGTACTGCCTCCCCCGGCGTTTTTCTGGAGGAGCAGGCCGCGCTTGATGATGGCGCGGAACAGTGCTTTGGCATCGATGCCGGAGTGCTCGGCAAAGCGTATGTCCTCTGTGGCAATCAAGGCATTGACTATGTTGGGCGAGAGCTGGTCATAGCCCACATAGACGCGGTTGCCACGTTCGGATGACCATGTGCCTATGGACTTGTATTCTATTTTACCGGTTTTGCGGTCAATGTCGGTCGAGAATATCTCAGAGGCGAATTTGTACTTTGGGTTTTCCAGTTCTTCGACAGGTGGCATATAGCCTATCCATCCACGGCTGATGGCCACGAATGCCAATACCATTATCAGCACGCCTATGACAATTATTCCCCACAGCCCTAAAACTATCTTTTTAATCATCCCTTTTGTTGCCGTTTATTATATGATTTGCAAATATAGTGCAAAAGTGCAATACATAGCATTCGAGGCATTGCAATGTCGTGTGGCGTGGTAATCAGGTGGTTTTGTCTGACATGTCATTATGTGTTTTTCGTTCCATTACACAAGATTCGCAAAAAACTGGCAACCTTAATCCTTATTGTTATGGAAGATGCTCTCAGAGGGGTCATAGATGCGTGCCTCGACATCGGTCTGTCAGATGTAAGGCAGAAGGCAGTGCGGATTATTTTTCCCTCTGCGGATAACTGGAATTGTTTTGAAAAGGTTATATTTACAAGCCAATAATTGAATGAGGTATAATAAAAAAGACTATTATGGATAGATTGCGTCTCACGAAAGTAAAATCATTGTCCATCCTGACTTTAATACAAAGAGACGATGGACAAAAGAAACAAACTTTGGAGGCGCCGACAAATGGCGCGAGTGTTTAAGGCTCGTATGATTCTCTATGCCGCCTACGGACATTCTGTCATTCATGATGACGGGAGTGTCGTTGAGCATCCGCATTGGTTTGAATTGGCAAAGGAGAAATGGGCAAAGGTTTATCAATCTACAGGGACTCCGTGTAGCTGCTGGATATGCAAGGGTGAGGTGTACAACCGCAGGGAATACAAGAAAGAGACCTTGCGTATCATTCGCGAATCTGTAGAAGATTAAAATGTGAGTGTCACTCCCTGCCTGTCATATCAGGCGGGGAGTGACACTCATGTTATGCTCATCGCCACCGCAGGCATATAATGTCCTTGCATTCGTTCAGCCTCAGACATGATGACGCACGGGAGGCGGCAGGCGCCGTCAGCGAGTGGCAGAGACAGCGTGCCGGAGTGTGGCGGGTAATCATTCATCCCCGAAATGTCCACATGCTGCCGGTCTGTCGCGGCATGTCGCTGCCCGTCGATCCGCGCTGACTCGCATGGCCATCCATGCAGCAGGGTCTGATGATGTGCGCGATGGCATACGGCCCAGTTCACTGTGGGGTGCAATGCCGGGGTCTGCGGCATAGCATGCCATGGCGATAGGGTGCAATGCCATCTCTGCGATGTGACGGGAGCAACGGCGGTCAAACAGGTGACGGAAGATTTGGGATATGCCAGCCGGCTCTTTTCATGCAGCCAATCTCCCGGCTGTGAAAGATGTCTGAGGCCACGGTTGCCCGACCGCTGACCAGATGGATGGGCATGAGTCACCGGGGCTGTCGGGGAATGAATGAGTACTCTGGCCTTTTGCCCGACCAATATCTGCCTCGTGGAGGCTATCCCGTGCGGCTACCACGGCTTGTGTGATGGATAGTCGGAGAATCCGGCTGGCCATGGCCGGGCAGACCTTTGCAAGTGTGGCATCCAAAGATTGTGCTGTTAAATCTCATCCAGCCCCAATGACTTGAGGTATTCATAGGTGCCGTTATAGAATTCCGGAAGCCGCGTTGCATCTTCCGGGAAACCGCCGATGGTTTTGTTGGGATTGCCTTTAGGGACGCAAATCACCATGCCTATGCGGGCACGTGTCAATAGGACACGGTAGGCATTCAACATGTATTTCTTTCGTTCAATACTGCCTTCGGTTTTGCCTGCTTCTTCGTGCCATGCTGTCCGACCGTTGAAGTTGTAGTATCTCCACTGTCTGTTTTCGCATCTCAGATCGGCATCCCAAAGGACGCATGTATAATCCAGTTCGAGGCCTTGGACCTGAATCTCGGTTGCAGCGTCTTCGAGAAAGTTGGATGACCGGATATCATTTTTATCCTCCAGAAACCAGTGGACAGCGTTTTCGTCGCCTTGCTTGAGAATATCAACAGCCATGGGCTTGAACCGTGCAGCGGCTTTGCTGACTAACACGCCTGATCGTTGTGAGCCTCTGGTGTTTTTGCGCAGCCATGCCCTTGCCTTGTCCATGTCTCTTGTCAGCAGGATAGGGTAGCGTTCTTTTATCGTATCATACCACATGGAAGCATCAGGATCGAAAGTCAGTAAAGAGTGCACAAAAGCCGATAGGTTTTCAGCTCTGAACGAGCGCAGACTGACTCCCAGATGAAGCTCTGATGAGTATGTGACTTTGTCATTGTTGGCCAATAGTGCATTGACCTGCCCTTCGGCATATTCCGCTTCTGTCAGTTTGTCTGAGATATAAATTTTCCAGTGTGTGAATTTCTCATTTAGTGCATTGATCCACTCGGATATTCCGGCTTCTCCGGTGTTGATTTCCTGACCGCCACCAACCAGACACACGATTGTTGCCCAATCCTCCCTCTGATCCAAAGACCAGATTAGAAACGCAGCCTCGGAGTAGGGGAAGTTGGGTACCTTGAGTTTGTTTCCATAAGTACCGCCTCGTTTAAGGTAGTTTGCGAGCCTTTTATGTGTCCATGAACGCTGGGCCTCATCAAAGATGGCCACATGCTCTACTTCTCCGTAGCCGGACTTTGCCAACTTTATCGCTTTCTGCGGGTCAATCTCGAGGACTCCATTCTCGACCGGATTCTTGATTTTGGCCAGCATGTTGTCACGGTAACGATGGATCATCTGTATGAATTTGCCGACCTCTCTCCGAGAATCCGACAGGTTTTTTTTCTCTCCGCGAGCTTTGCATTTTTTCTGATTGTCGATGGCCAAAGCCTCTGTAAGCACTGCTACCAATGGCCCGTTGCCTGACAGATAGACCGCCCCTTCATCTTCGATCAGTTTGTCGCCATTTTGGTAAGACTGTTTGACGGCAACATCCAGCCCGACCAGTGTCTTTCCAGCTCCCGGCACGCCGGTAACAAAGCAGATGCTTTTCTCGCCCTTTTCCCGGCTGGTTTTGATTACATTGAGGATATACGCAATGGTGCGGTCCGTCGATACCTTGTCAGCTTCGTGGCGGGTAATATCCTCTACAGAATGATTTTCATAAAGCCTCTTTGCCGCTTCAATGATTGTCGGGGTGGGTGAGTAGGGGCTGAAAACCCATTCTGCTCCGAAGCAGGTATTCCGAGCTGTTGCTCCGGCATGAGTCAGAACGTCAGCAATTAACTCTTGCAATCCGTCGGCTCCTGTTACCAGCGGATTGTAGATGGAGTCGTCGTATACAGATGGGGTGAACTCGCTTGAACATCTCTTGAAGAGGGTTGGTACAAGAATCGGGACAATGATCCTGTTTTGGCTCAGCAAATGGAAATTTTTCAAATCAAGGGCATAGTCCAAAACCTGCTCTATATTGGATTGGAGCATGTTACGTTCTCCGACCTTGAACTCGAGACAGAATATCAGTCCGCGAAGCAGCAACACAACATCAATACGCTTCCCAAGCCGAGGAATATCATACTCGAAAATCACCTGTCCATCTTCATCCTTCCATAGTCGTAGGACATTCTGCATGATGTGGATTTCGTCAGCCCAGGCTTCATTGGTTGTGGTAAGTACTGCTCCGTGGTAATTGTTCACGAAACGTCCCCGCAGCGTCTCGGGTGACAACTGCAGAAACTCGCGGATTGTTGAATTATATAGGCAACGTGACATATCAGAAATAGAAGAGTCATTGTGGCTAAATCAGCCGACTTATTATCTCTCGATGCAGGAAATTGTGGAGTTTCACGACGAGAAATACCCTCATATGAAATGCTATAGATAAGATACTTGGTCTTAATGAGGTCAATAGATTTCTCTATCTGTTCCATTAAAGAACCATGAATCTCGTCTTGAAAAGCAAGGTCTTCATTATCAGATTTGAAGAATCCAATCTTGATGTATGCTCCTCTTACATACTTCTCTGGATCTGGATGGAAAAGCAGTATGGCAGCTCTGCTCAGTTGACCAGTTTCTTTATCAATCAAACGTAAATCCTCAAGTAGATTCTCTGTTGAGTCATTCAATACATCTTCATCTACACGATTGCTTTTTGCCGCTTCTTTTCTAAATCGGTTTAGGGCATCTTTAGACAAATCATCAAT
>DWUP01000043.1 GCA_020012075.1 Candidatus Avibacteroides avistercoris | reverse complement strand
ATGCGTGGTAGGAGGGGTGTATCCCTATGGTGAAGTCGGCTGACAATGCCTTGACGGCAGCGTCAAACTCACGGTTGTGGTGTGACTTGCGGTCATATCTGCCCATCGGTCCTGCATGTATGAAGATGCGTGTATCCGGTCTGTCGCCTGACAATGCCTGTGTGATATAGTCGAAGCAGAAGTATGGGTCACGTCCGGCACCTGTCATCACACTGATCCGCTCGCGCAACTGTGCTTTGTCGCCGTGCACTATGTCGCGTGCCGTGCCAAGCAATGTGCGGAGCAATCCTTTGTGACGATATTTGAAGGCATGGTCTACGTCTATCGTTACTATCCGCTGTGCTTCTTTTCTTGGTGCCAGATGTATGTGCCTCTCGCGTGACAGCATTTCACCCAGCCGTGCACACCATTCGTCGACGATGGGACGGCCGATGATGCCGAGGCGGCTCAGGATACTGGCATCGGGCTTATATCTGCCGTGTCTGTCGAGCGTGCCGGCTCCGATTTCTTCCATGCGGCTCAGGCAAAAGAATGCTGCGGCAAACAGGTCGAAACCTGTGTCGCCGATACCGTCATGCAGCAGGGTGGGCAGTCCTTGCCACATCCCCACGGGGGTGTTCCCAATGTCGTAGGCCTCCGGCTTTTCCAGCAGTCCTGACGGATGTATGTGCAGCCCGTCGCCGATGCGTGTGGGTGAATAGCAGATGTCGGCCTTCTGCGCTTCGGCCGGATTGTCTGTGATGGTATACCTGCACCCGATGATGTTGGCCGCTATATGTCCTGTTATATAGTCGGTCGCGGGTGTGCGGCGGTAGGTGTAAATATGTAGCGTGCCATCGTCCATTATTGGCGCAAAGATAGGGAATAACTGCCGATTGTCATCCTGTGCGGCATCTGAGGCTGTCAGTCAAACAATTCTTTGAGTACTTCTATGGATTTCAAATGGCTCATGTCGGTGATGTGGAGCGAGTAATAGCGCAGTATGGCATCGAGACAGTCGTTGCGCTGCTCGCGATTCATCCTGAACAGCCACATGTTGTCATAGTTCATCCTCATCAGTTGCCTCAGAGCCGTAGTCTCGTCTGGCGTGAGATAGTCGCCGTGGGAGGGCAGGGATGAGGTGAACACGGCGTTTCGCATGTCGAATACCATCCCTTTGCGGTATTCCCCAGTATCCGGCTTCAGTCCGAGCAGCTGCGATATGCGCAACAGGAATACAAGGTGGAAATTGGCATATCCCTTGCTGCAATTGTCAAACCACATTATTGACTGCACGATGTAGTCGAACATCAGGCGGTCTTCGCTCCCACCGTCTGTGACGCGTGACAGGAACTCGGCGAGGAAGAATGCCGTGGCCTGTTTGTAAGGGTTGTAGGGCAGGTCTGACAATGGTATGGCTGTGGTAGCCTCGCGAATAGTGTGTATGGCTGAATGGGGGCGTATCGCCATCTCTATCCTAAGTATCGAAAGCGGTCTGAAGAGCATCCTCATGGAGCTTTTGATGCGTGAACCGCCGGTTTTGACGGCAATGCTGATGCGCCCTGCATCGGTGTAGAGATCGACGATGTTGGACTTGTCGTTGTATTTTGTCACTCTGAGGACTATTGCCGTGCAGCTTTTATACATTGTCGTTCGGACTTGCGTGGCAAAAGTAATCATATCCCGTCAGCGGGTATTGATGTCTTGGTGCTTTTTTGCTGATTATATGCCCCGTGCTGGATATATATCATGCGCTGACCGCAAAAACTTTATCTGCGAAGCATGCAGATGCCCATCGCTATTGGGCGAATATCTATATTTGTTTCACGAATACAGGATGCGGCTCGGCAAAGCCGCGACGGGAGTAGAGACGCGATTAATCGCGTCTCTACATCTTTTCACTATATTTGTACTTATAAATAATTGCTGGATATAAAAAACTCAGGTCATGACTGTGCGCTATACTCTTATGCCCTTGGCTGTTGTGGCATCGCTTTCTGCCGGTGCGGCCAATCCTGAAGAGCGTCCCAATATCATCCTGTTTCTGGTGGATGACATGGGGTGGGAGGATACATCGTTGCCTTTCTGGAGCGAAAGGACACGATACAATGATATGTTTGAGACTCCTAACATGGAGAGACTTGCTGCTGAAGGCATGATGTTTACGCAGGCATACGCCTCAAGTGTCAGCTCTCCGTCGCGATGCAGTCTGATGACCGGAGCAAATGCGGCGCGCCATCGTGTGACAAATTGGACA
Source organism: Candidatus Avibacteroides avistercoris (assembly GCA_020012075.1). GTDB lineage: Bacteria > Bacteroidota > Bacteroidia > Bacteroidales > Bacteroidaceae > Avibacteroides > Avibacteroides avistercoris. The sequence goes on along the minus strand of DWUP01000043.1, from coordinate 13,421 downwards.
CTCCGTCGCAATGTGCCGACGGACAATCCTGACACACTGCTAAGCTATCCCGACTGGAATGTCAATGGCATTTCGCCTGTGGATGGAGTGGAGCGGACTTATCATGCCACCGCCTTGCCCGAGTTGCTCAGACGTGCGGGCTATGTGACCATACATTGTGGAAAAGCGCACTTCGGGGCAATAGGTACGCCGGCAGAGAATCCGCTCAACATCGGCTTCGATGTCAATATCGCCGGCCATGCGGCTGGAGGCCCGGCATCCTATCTCGGGCTGGACAACTTCGGGCATGATTCGCTCGGGAATCCGAAGTCATTGTTTGCCGTGCCGGGGCTGGAAGACTATTGGGGCAAGGACATATTCCTCACAGATGCATTGACCCGTGAGGCTATAAAGGCCCTTGATGAGGCAGAGGAAGAAGGGAAGCCATTTTTCCTCTATATGTCACACTATGCCGTCCATGTCCCCATCGACATAGACAGACGATATTATCAGAAATACATCGACCGTGGAGTGCCCGATAAGGATGCCGCCTATTGCGCGCTCGTCGAGGGCATGGACACGAGCCTCGGTGAATTGATGGATTGGCTGGAAGCAAGTGGCCAGGAAGATAATACCATTATATTATTTATGTCAGACAATGGCGGCCTTGCGGTATCATCATATTGGCGTGACGGTGAGCCGCACACCCAGAACCATCCTCTGAGGAGCGGCAAGGGGTCGGCCTATGAGGGCGGAGTACGCGAACCGATGATAGTCAAGTGGCCTGGCCGGGTCGAGCCGGGCAGTAGGTGTTCCGGGTATCTGCTCATTGAGGATTTCTTCCCGTCGATACTCGAAATGGCAGGCATTGATGACTATTCGGTGGTGCAGGAAGTGGATGGCAGGAGTTTCGTGCCATACCTTATTAATAATATAGGTGACAGTAAAAGGGTACTGGTCTGGAACTTTCCTAACAGGTGGGATGCCGACGGTCCGGGCATTGCCGCGACGTGCACTATCCGTCGTGGCGACTGGAAACTCATATATTTCTATGCCGATGGCCATAAGGAACTATATAATATAAAAGAGGATATAGGCGAGCAGCATGATTTGTCAGACAGCCGGCCAAGACTCGTGAATAAGCTGTCGTCGCTGCTCGGGAGAAAACTCCGTGCAATGAAAGCGCAGCGCCCATCTTTCAAATCGACAGGTGAACCGTGCCCTTGGCCTGACGAAGTGTGACATTTTTGCTACATTCCACAATGCTAATGATTTTTAAGATGTATTAGGGAAATATTTCCGTAATACTTTTATTGAATTGGGAATAAAGTAGTATTTTTGCAGGCGATAAATGCCGTCAGGCATATTGATTGAAAAGGACGAAAATTACTAACTTAAAACATTATATAACAATGGCAAAGTTTGATAAGTCAGTTTTGGCAAAGTATGGGATAACCGGTACTACGGAGGTCCTGTACAATCCTTCGTATGAAGTACTCTTCGCTGAAGAGACAAAAGAAGGCCTTACGGGCTATGACAAAGGTCAAGTGACCGAGCTGGGTGCTGTCAATGTAATGACAGGTGTCTATACAGGGCGTTCGCCTAAGGACAAGTTCATCGTTATGGACGAGAACTCAAAGAATACCGTATGGTGGACTTCAGAGGAATATAAGAACGACAACAAGCCGGCTTCACAAGAGGCATGGGCAGCAGTTAAGGAAATTGCACAAAAGGAACTTTCTGGCAAGAAACTCTATGTCATTGACGGATTCTGCGGTGCAAACAAGGATACCCGCATGGCTGTGCGTTTCATCATGGAGGTAGCATGGCAGGCACACTTTGTGAAGAACATGTTTATCCGCCCCAGCGAGGAAGAACTGGAAGACTTTGAGCCTGATTTCGTCGTTTACAATGCATCAAAGGCTAAGGTAGAGAATTGGAAAGAACTCGGCTTTAATTCTGAGACTGCTGTGGTGTTTAACGTGACTTCAAGAGAGCAAGTCATAATCAACACATGGTATGGCGGTGAGATGAAGAAGGGTATGTTCTCTATGATGAACTATTTCTTGCCGCTCAAGGGCATTGCTTCGATGCACTGCTCTGCCAATTGCGATATGAACGGTGAGAATACCGCAATCTTCTTCGGCTTGTCAGGTACCGGTAAAACAACTCTCTCGACTGACCCGAAGCGTTTGCTCATCGGTGATGACGAGCACGGATGGGATGATAACGGCGTCTTCAACTTTGAGGGCGGCTGCTATGCTAAGGTGATCAATCTTGATAAGGAAAGCGAGCCTGATATCTACAACGCAATCAAGCGTGATGCCCTCCTTGAGAACGTGACTGTCGATGCTAATGGCAAGATTGACTTCAATGACAAGAGCACGACAGAGAATACACGTGTGTCTTACCCGATCTACCATATTAATAATATAGTTAAGCCTGTAAGCCATGCACCCGCTGCAAAGCAGGTAATCTTCCTCTCGGCTGATGCATTCGGTGTTCTGCCTCCAGTGTCTATCCTCAATGCTGAGCAGACCAAGTATTACTTCCTCTCGGGCTTCACGGCTAAGCTTGCAGGAACAGAGCGTGGCATTACAGAGCCTACACCGACATTCTCAGCTTGCTTCGGTCAGGCTTTCCTCGAGCTGCATCCTACAAAATATGCAGAAGAGTTGGTTAAGAGAATGGAGAAGAGCGGAGCTAAGGCATATTTGGTTAATACCGGTTGGAATGGTACCGGCAAGCGTATCTCTATCCGCGATACCAGAGGCATCATCGACGCTATACTCAATCATTCTATTGATGAGGCTCCCACGAAGGTCATTCCTTACTTCAACTTCGTTGTTCCTACTCAACTCGAAGGTGTTGATCCGAAAATCCTTGATCCTCGTGATACTTATGCTGATGCAAGCCAGTGGGAAGAAAAGGCTAAGGATTTGGCAGGACGCTTCATAAAGAACTTCAGCAAATATGAAAACAACGAAGCCGGAAAGGCTTTGGTTGCTGCCGGTCCGAAACTTTGATAGTAATATCGAGTTAGGATATATATTAGAGCAATATTGTAAAAGTCAGGTCACAAAACGTGACCTGACTTTTACTTTTAGTTATGGTTTGTATTATTATCTGTATGATTATCCAATGTCTGAGATGTCAGACTGTTGCATCGGATATAAAATGAAAATATCAAATTGCCAGCGTTTTTATAATGATTTAAGCGGCGTTATTATGGGGGAGGGGGTGCAGTTTGTATGTTTTGATTTTACGTTTTGATATATTAGTGCCGTGTGGTTAGCTGTGATTTGTCTTTCGTGCACTTCTTCGTCTTAAGTATTGTAATTGCTGCTTTACAAATAGTCACTTAAACTTTTATAACTTAGATTATTCACCGCGCTCATGGCGTAATATCAAAATGGATATTATTATCTGTTATGGCTAACATAAATTGTATTATAATTGTATATATGTGTCAAATTAACATGTATGTCGGCGAATTAATGACGAGTGGTGTTTGCTGTTACATTTCTATTGTCTACTTTTGCAAGACAATTTTAAGTTTATGTTGCAAAAATATTGCTTAAGTAGTCTTATTGATTGTATGGATTAGTTTATATTTGTCTCGTATGGAGAGAATAGCTCCGGCATTAGCCTTGAAATCTGTACGGGAAAATGAGAGAAATTAATAGGAATAATTAGTTAATATCAAAACATCTAAAAGAAGATTTATGAGAAATTTGTTTCGAGTGTTCTTCCTGCTACTGTTCCTATGTGCATCTGTTGTTCATGCACAGAATATAACAGTGTCAGGAACTGTCACATCGGCTGATGATGGCTTAGGCATTATCGGCGCAGCTGTGACGGTGAAGGGAAATACCTCAATCGGTACGGTTACCGATTTTGAAGGTAATTTTTCGTTGAGAGTCCCTACCGGTTCAACAATCGTCATTTCGTATGTGGGCTATAAATCACATGAAGTGAAGGCTGTTGCAGGTAAGTCGATTAAAGTTGTTCTTGAGACTGACTCCGAAGTGATTGACGAGGTTGTCGTCACCGGAGTGCAGAAGATGGATAAGCGACTCTTCACCGGTGCAACTACCAAGCTTGATGCTGACAAGGCAAAGTTGGACGGTATACCAGACATTAGCCGTGCCCTTGAGGGACGCGCAGCCGGTGTCTCTGTTCAGAATGTGTCAGGAACATTCGGTACTGCACCGAAAATCCGTGTACGTGGTGCTACATCTATATATGGTAACTCTACGCCGTTGTGGGTTGTCGATGGTGTCGTCTTGGAAGATGCTGTTGATGTCTCGGCTGATGACTTGTCGTCAGGAGATGCTACTACGCTGATTTCTTCTGCAGTGGCAGGACTTAATGCCGATGATATCGAGAGTTTCCAGATTTTGAAGGATGGTTCTGCAACTTCTATATATGGTGCACGCGCGATGGCTGGTGTCGTTGTCGTAACGACCAAGCGTGGCCGTTCCGGTGTCAGCACCATAAATTATACCGGCGAGTTTACCACCCGTATGAAGCCTAATTACCGTAATTATAATATATCCAACTCTCAAGAGCAAATGGGCATATATAAGGAGATGCAGGCAAAGGGCTGGTTGAACTTTACATCATTGATTAATGCATCAACATCTGGTGTATATGGCCGTCTGTATTCTTCAATGACCGAGTTTGATGAAAATGGTAATTTCATCGTAAGGAACTCAGAGTCTGCGATGAACAATTACTTGCGTCAGGCGGAAATGCGTAACACAGACTGGTTTGATTTGCTGTTCAAGAATTCGTTGATGCAAAACCATGCAGTCAGCATATCAGGTGGTACAGATAAAGCAAGGCTTTATGCGTCATTGTCTGCGCTTTATGATCCGGGATGGACGGAGAGAAGCAAAGTCAATCGTTATACGGCAAACATGAACGCTTCGTTCTCTGTGTCAAAATGGGTGACATTGACACTTTTGACGAGCGGGTCTTATCGTAAGCAGGAGGCTCCCGGTACGTTGGATCAGACAATTGATGCTGTCTCCGGTCAGGTTTCACGTAGTTTTGATATAAATCCATATAGCTATGCCCTTAATACGTCAAGGACTCTTGACCCGAATATGACGTTTACAAGGAATTATGCGCCGTTCAATATTTTCGATGAGTTGGAAAACAACTATATCAATCTTGACATTAAGGATTTGCGCTTTCAGGCAGAGTTGAATTGGAAACCTATCCTTGGTCTTGAATTCAATGGCTTGGTAGCTTATCGTGTGCAGAGCTCTGTAAATGAGCATTTCGTGAAAGACCATTCAAATATGGCTGAGGCATACCGTGCCGGTGTGGATGACCCGAACATAATGTATAGCAACCCATACCTCTACCAGAATCCTGATAATCCGGGTGAAAGGCCTATCTCTGTCATGGAAGAAGGTGGTATCTATTATCGTAATGATTATTCCGTATCGCAGTTTGACTTCCGTGGAACTGTCCAATATAATAAGGTGACACCGGATGAGAAGCACATCATCAATATCCTTGCCGGAATGGATGTCAATTCGACGGATAGGAATCAGGTCGCTTTCGAGGGCTATGGCTTCCTTTATGACAATGGTTATATCCCCTCGATGGACCCCAACCTCTTCTTGCAGATGAAGGATGAGGGTGCTGATTACTATGGCAATACATGGACATACGACAGGAGTCTGGCTTACTATGCATCGGCTAACTATTCGTATAAAGGGAAGTACACGTTTAACTTGACAGGCCGTTATGAAGGCTCCAACATGCTTGGGCGCTCTCGCTCTGCGCGCTGGCTTCCTACATACAATGTGGCTTTCGCATGGAACGGTCATGAGGAAAACTTCTTTAAGAGGATAGACAACTGGATGTCACACTTGACTCTGCGTGCATCTTATTCATTGACTGCCGATAGAGGCCCTGCGAGTGTTTCAAACGCATTGCCTATCTATTATTCCACACAGATATGGAGGCCTGACCGCGACTTGTATGAGACGGGTATCATGCTTTCAGATATACAGAACTCTTCTTTGACATACGAGAAGAAGAAAGAGTTCAATATAGGTGCAGACCTCGGCTTCTTCAACAACCGTATCAACCTGACAGTCGATGCTTATTGGCGTAACAACTATGACCTTATCGGTTATATAAATACTGAGGGTGCCGGTGGTGTGCTGAGCAAGTTGGGTAACGTGGCAGCGATGAAGTCAAATGGTGTCGAATTGACCCTTTCGACGAGAAATGTCCAGACCAAGGACTTCACTTGGACTACCGACTTCACATTCTCCAAGACGAAAACTGAAATCACGGACCTTGATTCTCGTTCGAGCGTCATGGATCTCATTTCCGGCTCAGGTTATGCTATGCTCGGCCGTCCGGTGCGTTCGTTGTATTCGATTAATTTCCAAGGTTTGAATGACGAAGGTCTGCCTACATTCATCAACGAAGTCGGTGAACTGACTGTGTCTGATTTCAACTTCCAGGAATATAACAACGTCGATAAGTATCTGGTTTATGAAGGCCCGACTGACCCGACGATAACAGGTAGCTTCGGTAACATCTTCGACTACAAGAACTGGAGGCTCAATGTGTTTATCACATACTCATTCGGCAATAAGATTCGCCTTGACCCTGTCTTTGCGGCCGGCTATTCTGATATGACAGCATCCCCGAAGGAATTCAAAAACCGTTGGGCTGTCCCGGGTGATGAGGCTGTGACCACGATACCTACAATCGCAAGTACACGTCAGGTGGACAACGACCCCTATCTGAGCTATGCGTATAATGCATACAATTATTCTACAGAGCGTGTCGCTAATGGTGGCTTCATCAGAATGAAGGAGATATCTCTCACTTATATGTTGCCGGGCAAGTTCGTCAGAAAGATTGGCCTCTCTAATGCTTCATTGAAAGTTGCCGGAACCAACTTGTTCCTCATCTATTCTGACAAGAAACTTAATGGTCAGGATCCTGAGTTCGTGAATTCCGGTGGTGTGGCAACGCCTATGCCTAAACAGTTTACGTTTACTTTAAGATTGGGTATTTAATTTAAAAATGAGAATGGAAATGAAAATAAATAAATATGTTTTGGGCTTGGTTGCCGGTGCATCGCTCTTGACCGTTTCATGCAGCGACTTCCTTGACACGGCGCCCGACACGAGGACAGAAATCAATACTGTCGAATCTGTCCGTCAGCTTTTGGCTACGGCTTACACCCAATTCAATTACGGGCTTATTGCAGAGTTGAGCAGTGATAACGTGGTGGACAACAATGCCCCGCACGTATCAAACATGACCAAAAATACCGTGTATTATACTTTGAATGCCGCCGACAGGATGAGTGATGAACTCTTCGCTTTCGAGCCGGTTGTAACCAATTCGGGAAATGATACGCCAAACAATATATGGATGGGCTTCTATAATGCGATTGCGACAGTCAATCATGCTTTGGAGAACCTCGACAGGATAGAGACCGAGCAGACCTTGTCAGCCTCTGACAGAGCACTTGCTTCGGCATGTCGCGGCGAAGCGTATCTGTCGAGGGCATATCACCACTTTATCCTCGTCAATATGTTCTCGCAGGCTTATCGCAGTGATGAGCTTAGCATGTCCGACGTCGGTATTCCTTACGTGACTGTGCCTGAGAAGGATTTGCTCCAGCACTACGACCGCGGTACTGTGACCGAGACTTACCGCATGATTGAGCAGGATTTGCAGGAGGGACTCAAGCGTGTGAATGACAGCTACTATCAGGTGCCCAAATATCACTTCAACCGCAATGCCGCCTATGCATTTGCTGCACGGTTCTATCTGTTCAAGCACGAGTATGATTCTGTCATCAAGTATGCAAATCTTGTCCTTGGTGACACTCCGGGTGAGGTCAGCGGTTTGTTGCGTGACTACACACAGTTCAAGGATCGCAACCTTGTCGATGATGCCATCAATGTATGGATTGACAATGACAGCCCTGCCAACCTGTTGCTCATGCCGACCTATTCAGCTGCGATGCGCTATTTCAGATCAGGTTACAGGTATGCTCTCAATCACGAAGCGGCGGCCGGCAGTCTGAATGGCTTTGGACCGTCTTGGCTGCTTAATATCCACCCGACGTTTATGGGTGCGGGACTTCTCGTCAATGGCATTCAGGACTACGGTTTGATGAGCCTCAAGCTTGGTGAAAAGTTCAGGATTATGAACAAGGTCGCCAATACGGGTTATGCCATCATCGTCCGCATGGAGTTCACTACCGACCTCCTCTTGCTCGAGCGTGCTGAAGCATATATAATGAAGTTTGACTTGGCTTCTGCCCTTGCCGACCTCCATGCGTGGGATCAGAACCTGCAGAACGGTCCTGTGGACAACTCCGCTTATTTCGTCGAATTGACAAATGAAGCCATCCTTTCGTTCTATGCATCGGATAACGAAAATGCCGCATCTTCGTTGCTTGACTATTCTCATGTGCCCGACATGATACCCGGGCAAGTGATTTATTCCGGTGATATGGAGGCGTATATGAATTGTCTGATGCACTTCCGTCGTCTTGAGACCATCCACACCGGTATGCGTTTCTTCGACTTGAAGCGCTTGGGCATCGAGTATTCGCACGAGATAGGCAAGGCACAGGGTGTGATGGAGCCTGAGCGTGTAGAGTTCCTCTCTTGGAACGACCCGCGCCGTGCATTGGAGGTTCCCCAAGAGTCAATAATCATGGGTCTCGAGCCTTCTCGTCAGGCACCCAGTACTGATGTGTCATCATCATCTTCGGTAGTCAAGATGGATGATCTGGAGGGGATAGAAGTTGTTGATAAGAATAAATAACACGATTAATATTAGATTATGAAAAGAAATTTATTATATAGCCTGTTGCTCTTGTCTTCTGCGCTTGTGGGTTTTACATCCTGCAACGATGATGAGTTTGGCGACACTATTTTCCCCGAGGTGAGTGACAAGTTGGACCCGACATCGGCGACATTCCCCCTTGACACTTTCTTGATGGCCAACTACCTGATTCCATACAACATGAGGTTTGACTACAAGATGTCTGACACCGAGGTCAATATGGAGTACAATCTCATCCCGGCCAGCTATGAGAAGAGCGTGGATATGGCTGTCCTGACCAAGTATCTGTGGTATGACGTCTATGAGGCCATCATCGACCGTGCCACTGGCGATGCGCGCGACGAGTTCTTCATGAAGCGTTATGGCCCCAAGATGATCATGCTTGTCGGTTCGCCGGCCATCAACGAGGCATCGGGTACAGAGGAACGTGGTCTCGCCGAAGGTGGTGTCAAGATTACCCTCTATGCGGTCAATGAGCTTGATGTCAATAATATGAACGACCTCAATGACTTGTTCTTCCGCACGATGCACCACGAGTTCAACCACATCCTCAACCAGAGTGTGGCGATGCCCGATGATTTCCAAGAGATTTCTTCAGGCTCTTATGACCCGATGAACTGGCAGACCAAGGAAGACATCGTGGCCCGTACATCCGGCTTTATAACCGCTTACGCGAGCAAGGATTACAGCGAAGACTTCGTCGAGGTGATTGCCAACTATGTCGTCAGCACTCCGGAGCAGTGGGAAAGATATCTCTTAGAAGCTACGCGCGGATATGAAGAAGTCGATGTAAATGCATCTGAAATTACGCAAGCGCGCAATGACGGGACATTTATTATGATTACAGAGACAACTAATGATGTCACTGGCCGACCGTCAGTCTATAAAGTTTTGCGTTACACTGTTGAACGTGATGAAAATGGTACTCCTCTGCGTGATGATGAGGGCAATCTCATCTATGTAGACAGCGATGCCCTCGATGGCCGTGCCCTCATCGAGCAGAAGTTGGCTAAGTGCCGGGAGTATCTGATGACATATTTCGCGATTGACATGGATGACCTCCGCCGTGAAGTCCTTGGCAAGATGTATGTCGTGGATGCCGACGGCAATCCGGTCATGCAGGATGACGCTTATATCAACAAACTGCTTCAACCGACTGTCTCGGATCCGACAGTGACCGTCATAGACTCTTTGCGCACCCAAGTGACACGCTTCGAGGATTATGCAGAGCAATTACAAAATCAGCAACAATAATAAATAAGCCAGACAATGAAAATCTTCAAATATATACTGCCCCTTGCGGCAATGCCTCTCTTGTTTGTCTCATGCTCGCCCGAGGAGGATGACCTCTTCGAGGCATCGGCTATCGAGAGGCTCGAGGCCGATGCTGCCACCACGATGGACATCCTTTGCTCGGCAGAGAATGGTTGGGAGATGCTTTACTTCCTCAATGATGAGCAGGACATCCCCTGCTATACCTTGCTTGTCAAATTCACACGCGGTGAGCAGGGAGGCTTGGACGGCATGGCACAGTTCGCTTCCTACTCAGATGTGACGGGCAATGCTTATCGTCTTTCTGAGGAGTCCCCTTTCACAGTGACTTTGGACAACTCTACTGTACTGTCGTTCAATAGCTACAACTCTATTTTCCACATCTTCTCTGACCCATCATATCAGGGTGAACGCAATTCGTCAGGTAAATATCCATACGCTTTGGGACGTGGCATGATGGGTGACTATGAGTTTATGGTTGTCGATCACAGCAATCCCGATGTCGTCATGCTCAAGGGCAAGAAGCGCCAGGTCTATTCAGTACTCCGCCGTCTTTCTGCAGATGTCGATTGGCAGGACTATTTCAATCGTCTCAATGCCCAGAGGACTTTGATGTTAACAAATAATCCTGCGCCTTTGTATATGGTATGTGGTGATAAGTCATTCCATCTTTACAATGGATTCAATTCCATTTTCGAAGTAGTCAATGCAGTTGGTGATAATGGCAGTTTGACGGCGGCACAGGATTGGAAATTTGTTTTGTCGAACTCAGGGCTGCGCTTCATAACTCCCTTTGATGAAGAAGGTGTCAATGCGGGGCAGGACTTTTATTACAATGCTGACAGCACGAGGCTTGAAAGTCGAGATGCCGATGGCAATTTGCTCGCCTATATCGAGGGTGCTGATCCCTATTGGTTTTTTAACAGGGTAAATACTGCCGATGCTTCTGGTAATACCAACCACAATTGGGCAATAATCCGTGATGGCATGGGTGCGACGGCGCAGGCTCTTTATGACCGTATTGACGCTACGGCATTCGGAACTGCTTTCACAGGTTTTACTCCCTTATTTACGACTCTTTCGGGACAAGGCAATATCATCGCCATTTCAGGAACATCGTTTGAGCGCAACGAGTTGTGGCAGTCTGTAGTTAAGACCACTGACGACGAGTCACGTACAGTCTCTTATTCGTGGGGTGAGGCCGCACGCAATATTGGGACTCTTTATAATTCTACTGACGGATTGCGTGATTTCTTCTCCTACTTTGATGGTGGCAATGTATACACGTTTGAAACGGCCCTCCCGTTTTCATTGGCCACGATGAGGATGGTAAATACAGCTGACCCGGAATTCTCTTTTGTGATTTCTTACCAATAAATATAAAAAGTGACAGTGACAATAAAATAATAAGTGTAATTAAAACAAAACCAGATGAAAAAACAACTTCTCTTTTCAACAGTGGCGTTTGTCGCCGTCGCAGCAGTGGCGCAGCAGCCTTACCCGAAGGTGCAGTTTACCACGGCTGATCAGCTTGCAACGAGAACAGTAAAGGTGTCAGAGACAGTTCCTTCTGTCGTGCCCGTCTATGCTTCTTCTCGAAAGGCAATGGCTCCTACAGCAAACTTTACATTGTTTGCCTATAATTCAAACGGAGTATATTCTACCGGTCTGTCACGTGATTACGGGTCAACGCAAGTGTCCTATTCTGTGGGTTCGTTAGTTTCTCCGTCTTATTTTGCCCCGATGACGTCCGAGGTTGATCCTGCACCTACATTTACATGGACATATACGACTCAAGAAGGTACTTTCCCAATGGCTACAGATGCTAATGGTCGTGGTGTGCTCAACGATGCAGGAGGTCAGACATCTGTGCTTGGGTCAATTAATTATCCTGTTGTGACGGCCGTATCTGGCTCAGATCAAGTTGTTTTTGATAAGGGAGCTTCTGATTATACGGTGACCACCGGAGCAGTTTTCATGTCGTTGTTGAATAGGAATGCCAACATCTCCATGTATGATGGCTCGTATGATGGGACTTTCAGTACTTATTTTTATGGAGATGAAGAAACCTTGGCTTGGATAGGTGCAGACTCTCCTTATCAGGCAGATTATCTGGTGCAAATTTTTAATGCGCCTACACAGCCTATGGTCGTATCTGGAGGCTATATCAATGTCCTTGCAGTCGAAGAGTCGGGTTCTACTCAGGTCTTCACTACTGATGATAAGTGGACTTTTGAATTGTGGACTGCAGAGTATGATGAAACTGGTACTCCTGTTTTGCATGATTGCCTTGCCACGGCAGAAGCTGGAAGTGAGAATGTCCAGCAGTCTTATGACCCTAAGAACGGTTCATTGCTTGAAGGATATTATGCTCTTAACTTCAACTTTACGACAATTGATCCGATTTTCGGCATCCCTGTTGCTTCTCCTGTGGTCGTTCCTACGGGCACAAGGTTTGCAATCGTCGTCAAGGGATTGGCAGGTGACACCAATGCCCGTATAGGTTATGGGCCTACCGGCAAATCTACTGGCGGAGTGTTCGGACCTGGTAATGCTTATTTTGTCATGCTTGGTGATGACCGTTATACTTATCTTTCGATGGGTACAGACTATCCTACGGTTGAGTTTGTGATGGGGCTTGATGCAGACTTGCCGGCCATTGCTTGGGCTGTTGATGAAATGACTTCAGACGTGAGCGGTGGTTATCTCTATGCTGAGCTGGAAGGTCAGCAGGTTTCAGAGAATCTTTTCTATTCTTCAATGCCCTATACAACAACTTCCGGCACAGACAACTATGTCATGGAGATGCCCGACTGGGTTTCTTTGGATACGATGAAAGAATATGGCCAAGGCTACTCTTCGTCGGGTGCTTATCTGGTGTCGTTTGTGGCTCAGCCGTTGCCTTCGGGTGAGACAGGCCGCTCAGGCTATATCACGATCAGCTGTCCTAAGACCGGTCAGAGCTGGGGCATCAAGGTCGGTCAGGGCGAGTGGAATCCCGACGACATGCCTTCGGGTGTAGAGACTGCACAGGCAGAGGCAACAAAGGCCTATGTCGCAGGTGAAGAGCTCCACCTCGCTTATGGCGAAGGCTTCGACCGTGCAGATGTCTACAATGTCTCAGGCGTCAGAGTGGCAAGCTATTCATTGCCTGCCGGCGGCCAATATGTCGCTCCGGTATCGGGCCTTGCTGACGGAGTCTATGTAGTAGTTCTTGGCGGCGAGAAGACTGAGACGCTCAAGTTTGTGAAATAAATCCCGGGCTTTGCGAGCCTGACGGACGTAAGTCTGGCGCGGGGGCGGAATGGCAGATACATTCC
>DWUP01000042.1 GCA_020012075.1 Candidatus Avibacteroides avistercoris | reverse complement strand
CAGCGTCAGATGTGTATAAGAGACAGCGACTCAGCCGGGTCGTCGATGAGAGCCTTGACCATATCGAGGCTTCGGCCGCTCAGTTCCTGCGACGCCCCCTCGACCATCGCGTCATGCAGACGCTGGTTGTCGAGCGCACCACTCTTGTCGAGCAGCGACTGCACGTTCAAACTCATCACATAGGCCGCATCGGCCGGGACATACTGCACGTAGTCAGTGCGTTTTTTCGAACACGAAGTGACAGCGATGACGAATGCCATCACGGCCAATAATAACAGACTTTTAATTTTCATAATAACACATATTAATGGTTTATAATGTTTTCATAACCATGCCAGCCACGATGCCACGACAACAATAGCCCCGGCGACTATGGCAATGCCGAATGATGCCGTCACGACCCGCACCATCGGCTTGGACATGCCCGAGAAGAAACAGGCATACAGCATATTGACGGCCATGTTGGCGACCATCGCCTGCATCGAGCAGCGGGCTATCTCCGCACCGCTGAGATTGACATTGCCGAAAAGATTGAGCACAAACGGAGTAATGTCACTCAGTCCCGAGACGAATGACAGGGCATTGAGACCCGAATCGCCGAGATAAAGCCACGTGTAGTGCGTCAGAAACGTGAACGCCACAAACAGCAAGGCAAAAATCAATGCCACCTTGAACTCCAGCGGATTGCTCGTCACATCTGACTTGACAGAGACACCGCCCGACGAATGCCGCCAGCGGAAATGGAGAAACAGCGAGATTGACGCCGTCGCAACAAACATCACAAGCAACGGGGGCAAAAGTATCGCAAACAATGTGCGGTTGAAAATGACGGCGAGGATAATGAAACGCAGGAACATCATGGCAACCGACATCAGCATGGCTGCCACATATTCGCGTCTGGCATCCTCGCCGGCCGACTTAGACTCACGTGACAGCACGATGATGGTCGCCGTGCTGCTGTAGATGCCACCGAGCATCCCCGCCACCATCACACCGGCCGACTTGAACACATAACGGCGGAGAATATATGAAAAGTAGGATATGCCCGAGACCGCCACTGTGGCAAGCCAGATGCTATAAGGAGTGACAGGCACCCCGGCGATAAACGGACGGTCGGGCAGCATCGGGAGCACGATGCCCGCGATGGCAAGGAATTTGGCCAAAGTCACCATCTCGTCATTGGGCATACGCTGCACCAGCTCGGTGAAGGTGTGCTTCATCTCGGCCAGCAGGAGGACCGTGACCACCACAGTCACCAGCAACCACGACGGCTGGGTGTAGACTATGGGCGCAAGGCAATAGGTTATGAGCGCGATGATGATCGATGTCACCCCGTAGACATCATGCCGCATCTGCTTGGCATAGTAGTTGATGGCCAGCAACACCCCCACGACGACACCTCCACCGACAAACAGGGCATAGTCATCAGGCGAAAGGATGTAGAGCAAATAGCCCAATATGCCGATGAAAGTAAACGTGCGGTCAGTGCCGAAGATTGTCGTCTCGCCCTCGCGCTTGAGCGACATGCGGCGCTGCGATAGGCCGATGAGCAAAGCAAACAATGTCACGAGGACAAAGTTCACGAAATCAGGCGGGAGGTAAGCATAAATCTTTTCCATGGCATCAATGTCAGTCAGACAGCCCCGCGGGCATCACTCGCCATCCCAAGTGCAGTAGGGATGCCTCATCAGGCTCGAATTGTAATAGCGGCGGTCGCCCGTCACTTCGCGTCCGACGAAAGGCGGCCTTTCAAACGGTTCGTCCACGGACTGCAATTCGACCTCGGCGACGACAAGTCCCTCGTTGCCGCCATGGAATTCGTCCACCTCAAACGTATGCGCACCGCATCGCACCAGATAACGCGTCTTGTCGATGAAACCGCCATCGCACAGCCCGAGCATCTGCACGGCATCATCGTGCCCGACCTCAGTCTCCCACTCGAAGCGGCTCACGCCATCGGGCGACGATGGTCCCTTGACAGTCAGCGTCCCCACCCCGTCACGCAGCCTGACACGCACCGTGCGGCCGCCGTCGGCACAGATATATCCCTGCCGGATGCGCGATGACGAGTGAGCCAAAGACTTATAGTCACCGGTGACGAGAAACTTCCTTTCGATCTCCGTCATAAGAATACCGAGAAAGCTGCAATCAATATCAGAGCCAAGACAAGCAGGACGATGATGATGTTCCTGAATACACGTTTGCCCTCTTGTTCTTCCTTTTTCGCACGCAGTTCTCTATTTCTCTTGCTCATGGCCTTATGTTTTTAATAGTTTTATGATTACCAAAGTTAGCAAAAATAAAATCACACCGGCAACTATTCGCCGATAAAAAAGACATCCGGCCGCCGGCACCGCCTGTGGCAAGGCATCCGGCAGCACGTGCATCGGTCCATGCGGGAGGCAGGATGCGGTGCCGCCGGAAAAACTTAGGCTGCAAACATGTATTTGCAGCCTAACGTCTATATATTTTTAGCTTAGCAAATATATATTTTTAGCCTAAACAATTCCTGCAGCATACGGTCACGGCAGGACCGGCACACGGAGCTGCCCGTGCCGTGCCGCTCCGCCCGCGCATGGCATCCGCGGCACGGACGGTGAAGATTATTGATTAATAGATGTTAATAGATGGCCGCCATGCCGCTGATTATTTGTTTTTTTGCCTAATATTTTGGGCTTGCTATGCCAATGAGCGATATTAAGGACGAAACACTACGACCCGGCGTCCACGCCGCCTGCCCCCTCTGCGGGTCAGACGACGTGCAGACGGCCATGCGGTGCATCGACCACTTCGTGACGGGCGAGGCTTTCACCATCAGCCGCTGCGGGCATTGCGGCTTCCACTTCACGTCAGACGCCCCGGCCGAAGACGAGATAGGCCGCTACTATCGTTCCGGGGACTATATATCACACTCTGACACGTCACGCGGTGCGGTCAATAAGGTGTATCATCTGGTGCGCCGCTACATGCTGCGCGAGAAAGCCGGCATAGTCATGCACTACACCGGCAAGCGGCGCGGCAGGCTGCTCGACTATGGGGCTGTCTCTTATACACATCTCCG
>DWUP01000041.1 GCA_020012075.1 Candidatus Avibacteroides avistercoris | reverse complement strand
GCAAAGTACAACCCGAAGAATATCAATGGCGAATGGATCAGTTGCTACCAGCTGATCATGCACCCCAATCCTGCCGGCAAGTTGCTGGACATCCAGCGCGACGGCTTCACCGACACACAGGCGATGAGCGACTATGAAGTCTACGGGCAGTTCAACATCCTCCTCACCGAGCAGACGGACCAAGAGGTGAACATCAAGTTCATCTATGACGGCGCCGAGGCCGAAGTCTTCACACACAACCTCGTGACGTGGATCACCGGTGACGGCTCGGTGCAGTGCGACTATACCGATATCGACGGAGTGGAGCAATCCATCACACTGTCGCAGGGCGACAACAAACTCAACATCATGGCACAAAACGACGGAGGCTATCATCTGCGCATTTATCCCACGGCTTCAGACGGATTGGACTGCACCTACCTGACCGTGGACGGCTATGACGAATACGCCTTGCTCGAGCAGTACGAAGATGACGGCTATGCCGACATCGTGTTCTATGAGACCAACGTCAATAAAAACCTCTATGTGACCTTTGCAGAGCCGCCCGAGTATGACATGTCGATAAACTATTCGGTATATGGCTCAGGCGAGACAGACTACACCTACGTGTCTGACACCACAGGCGAAACGGTCGAAGGCTATATGAGGATGGGTAACAATATCTTCGAGGACATATTGTTCGACAACGGCTATAAGCTCAACGTCATCCCGCAGCCGGCCGAAGGATTTGAAGTAACGTCAATCATAATCGACGATGTCGATGATGCCGACGCCTTGGCACAATACAAAGAAAGCGGAAGTTTCGAAATCGTCTCCGAGCAAGGGCATGAATCATTCTACCTCGAGATAGTCTACGAACAGACAGAACCGGTCGAAACCGTGACACACGAAGTCAAACTCAAAGCCAACGGCAACATCATCTGGCAATTCAAGCATTCAAACGTCGCCGAGCAAAGGCAAGACGTCTTCACAATCTACGACAAAGACACGACTGTCGTGCTCCCCGACGGCGCATTCTGCACGTGGAACTACTCGGCCAATCCCGATTATGTCGTCAAAGGTCTGACCATCGACGGCGAACTGTGGGACCAATACTATGTGTCAGTGGACCGCGACATGGAGATAGGCATCGAAGCCGTGCCTAACGAATATTACAGCGTCAATGTCGAAGAGCCGTCAGAGGGCGAACTGTATGTCCAATATGCCAACTTCAGCATTGAGATAGGCGACTATGAATGGGTGGACCTGCCCCGCGGACAGCAAGTACCGACAGGCACAGACATCCGTGTCACCATCTATGCCTATGACTTCTATGCAATCAACCATATATATGTCAATGACGAGGCAGTGGTGACATTCACGGCACAAGATGATGTCTTCAAATACACCTACGAGACCACAGTCTGGAGCGACCTGAATGTCCGCGTGGACTTCCACTACCTGTCATCTGTCAATGACACCAGCGCCGACCCGGTCGAGATGCATGTCTACTCCGTCGATGGACGCCTGATGAAGTCATGCATGGCACGCACACCACAAGAGGCGGCGACAGGCCTGCCCGACGGAATATATATCGTCAACGGACAGAAGGTAGTCGTCAATGACTGAACCTGACACACCACAATGAGCCGGCCGGCCACCCGTGGGAAGGAAGCCGGCTCATACAGACAAGCCTCGACAGAGGCGGACACAAACATCGGAAACAAAATAATATCAAATGATAATGAAAAAGACTCTTTTGCTGGCCGCAGCATCACTGCTGACATATACGGCGGCCTTTGCACAAAACGGCAAACAAATGCTCGAGACAATCGAGGAAACCAACATCGGTGACAACCTGATCTTCTACTACTACAACAGCGACGAACTGGTCGACAGCATCGTGGCCGTAGACTACTATGGCACGACGAGCAAGGTCTTCACCTACAACGACGACAATCAGGTCGAGAGGATAGACTGCTATTCGTATAACAGTTTTGAGTTTGAGAAGTACAGCTACATCCTATACGGCTACAATGACGAAGGACAAAAGATCTGGCGTCAGAACTGGAACGTACTGCCCGAAGGGAGCTGGGACGACCGCTATGATGCCGAAATCACTTATGCCTACAATCCCGACGGCAGCCTCCTGTCGCAAGTCACCTATCTGCTCTACCGCAACAGCAACACCTATGAGCGAATGGACTCGACAGTCTACCGCTATTCGTCGGGACGCCTCGGCAGGACAGACTGCTACACTGGAGACGGCAATCTCAACTCCTATTATACCTACAGCTATGACCCGCGCGGCAACATGGAGACCGAACTCAATTATATGAGTGTCGATGGCACGTCATCCAATGTCGAGGTATATTCAAAGCGTGACTACGAATATGACCGCAGCGGCAACCTAAAAGAGATCGTCTACTATCTGGCCAACAGCTCAAGCGAGTTTTCCATACCCCAAGACAGTACGTCATACGTCTATGACACAAGCGTCAGCGCTGACAATCTGGTCTACCCCATCGACCCCGAGGAACCGGAGGACTACGAACCATACCTGAAGAGCCAGCTGAACGGATACAGCATCTATAACCTCGAGGAATATGACATGAAGCTGGCGCTGACACAAGTCTTCGTCTACAACTGGGGCGACTTCCACCCTCTCGGCGTGGACAAGGCCATGACGGCCGAAGGCAGCGACGTCAAGGTATATGTCTCGGGCGGGACGGCCTTTATCCTCGGGCTCGAAGACAAAGGATGCGACTATGCCATCTACGACATGATGGGACGCACAGTGCTCAGCGGACAGCTGGCAGGAGGCACTGTCGATGTATGCCCGCTGCATGACGGCTATTACATCCTCAGCGTGGACGGACACAATGTGAAGTTCCGCAGATGACCATTTAAACATCACTGAAAAATGAATCTGACAAAACATCTGATAATCCTGACGATGGGGGCAATGTCATTTGCCCCCATCGTCTCACAGGCACAGACCACCTATCCGCGAGGCATGGTGATCGAGCAGTTCACCGGCCAGCTTTGCTCGGGATGTGCGGCAGCACCCGAGCGGATACTCCAAGCCATCGAGGGCCAAGAGGACAACCCGCGCGTAGTCTGGGTGGCACACCATGCAGGCAACTATCCCGACTCTCTGACCATCAAGCCGAGTGTGGACCTCATGTCATTCATGGGTGTGTATGCAGTCCCCATCATGACGTTCAACCGCACACCGCAAGCATGGCAGTCAATAAGGGAGAAATTGCTGCAAAGCGTCTCTGACTTCGCCGAATACAATTCGCTCTTCGCACAATATGATGCCGACGGGCGGACGTTCGTCGAGGCACAACTCGATGAGAGGGCTGACATCTCGGTGGACATGGACGTGACATACGACAGAGACACACGCCACCTCAAGGTCAAAGTCTATGGCGAGCGCAACACGGCATTCGACGCACAGTCGCCGGCACTGACACTCTTTCTGTTGCAGGACGACTATGTGGGGATGCAGTTCCTCGGGGCAGGGCAGTATGACTATGCACACCACCATCACAATGCCCCGCGCCTGATGCTCACGACAGACTTTCTGGGCGACGCCATCGAGTTTGACGGCGACGGACGATATGTGATGGAATATGAATGCGACGTGCCCGAGACGGTAGAGCCGTATGACAACTATGGGATAATCGTCGGCGCACAAGTGCCGCTCGACGACACCCGTGCGCATGTGGCAGCCATCATCTCCAATCACGGCGCGGCCAACACCGAATGTCCCGTCTACAACGCCGTGCGCTGTCCGCTCGGCAACAACTCGACCTCTTCTGCCGTGGCCGGACATGCTGCGGATGACACCGTCAGGGTCTATGCGGCCGACGGACGCGTGGTCATCGAGGGCGAATATGACCGGTGCACCGTCTATGACACATCGGGCCGCATCGCCGACGGCGAGAACCTGTCACGCGGCCTCTATCTGGTGCGAGTCACTGCAGGAGATGCCACACAGACACACAAGGTGCTGATCGACTGACGAGAGTCACATCACCAGACACAGCAAGCCATCCTGTCATCCCCGGCGACGACAGGATGGCTTCATTTCATCCACTCACCTCGGCCTGCCGGCCGCAGGCGGACGGCAGACACCAGTCACTCGTCACGGTGATGCCCGTCGTGCCCTCCGGTGATTTTCAATCCCTTGGTATAAGTCTTGCCTATCCCCGTGTAGCGTGTGCTGACGTGGTGTGCCGAGCCGTGCAACTTGATTTTGCCCACTCCGCCGATGCTCGTCGCCACACTGTCGCAGCGGACATCGATGTCGGCTTCACCCACACCGTCGATACTCACGCTGAGGGTCCGGCAAGTCAGGCCGTCGATGTCGATGTCGCCCACTTTGTCAACCACCAGCGTCAGACGGTCGGCATTCCACGTCCCGTCGGCTTTGAAACGCGCTATGCCGCCGATATTGACATAGTCCAGCGCAGGCGCGGTGAGCAGTATCTTGACATCATGCACCTCGCTGTCACCGGCCTTGCCGAGACGGCGCTTGATGGTCAGATGCCCCTCTGAGCAATCGACATCTATGTCATCGACGAGCGACGACGGACCGATGATCCTCACTGTCACATTGTCAGACTGAGTGTAGTAGACATTGCCCACCGCCATCATCGTCAGGCTGTCGTATGTCCCCACACGCTCGACCCTCATGATTCTGTTGTCTTCGTCATGCCGCACTGACAATCCGGCATCACAAGTCAATGTCGCGGCGCACACATCATCCGGCGCACCCGACAGAGATGCTGTGCCGGCAGCAGCCAGCACGAGCACCGCAGCCAATAGCTTGACACTCATAAAGCCTCCCTCCTCTATGTCCGGGCCGACGGCGCAGGCATCATGGGCGGCATCCCCCACCCGCTCGCCACGGCACGTGACATCACAAAATTATGTATTTTATCATTTGCCGGCAATGGCCGCCTGCCACGCCACAGGCCACAGGGACAAAAAATATGAGACTATTTAACATCTCGCCTGACGACGGGCATTGCACGGCGACGCATTAAGCCTAACTTTGCATCATGAAGCACCCTCACGACTTCGACGTCAGACATTCGCACACGCCTGACATCATGGCATCGGCCGAGATGAAAGGCTGGTGCGTCCACACGATATGCTTCGCCGGCACCTGCCGCTTCACCTACAACGGCCGCACATTCAGCATGGAGGCGGGCGATGTGGCCATCATCAGCTTTCCCGAGAATGTCACCATCACATCCGTCAGCCCCGACCTGCGCATCGAGGCGATTGCCGCGCCGGGAGAATTCCTCAACGGCCTGCTGCCGGCCAACCACTATGGCATCGGGGGCGGCATAAGCCTCTTCGACGACCCGCTGATCCACCTCTCAGAAGCACAGCTGGCAGCATTGTCACGCGACTTCGACAACATCCTCATGCGCCTCGGCGACACGGGACACCGCTTCTACCGCGAGCTCATCGGCAGCCTCTTCGTCAGCATGATCTATGACCTCTTCGACTTCCATTCGCGCGGCCACGCACCGGTCTACGCCACGACGCGCAGCATGCACGTCGTCCGCCAGCTGATGGTCATGCTCGCCGCAGGCCGATGCCGTGAGCACCGCGACGTAGCCTACTATGCCGACCGCCTGAGCGTCACCCCCAAGTACCTCTCAGACACCGTCAGGCGGCAGACGGGACACACCGTGACCTACTACATCGACCGCTATGCCGTGCAGATGGTGCGCAGCTACCTCGACAACCCCCAGATGTCCATCACGCAGATAGCCGACGAGATGCACTTCTCATCCGTCTCCTACTTCTGCCGCTATGTGGCCAAGCACCTCGGCATGTCGCCCGGCCAATACCGCGCCTCACTCATACCGGGATGACACACCGCCCCACGACGATAGCATACGACCCTGCTGCCCATAGCACCGTATGCCGGCGGCAGAAAGACCGCACCCAAATTCACACTGCACCAGATGCCACACCATTGGCAACTATTCACTATATTTGTTGCACGAACATAAATCCACACGAATGAAGTAAGAAGAAGACTGACATAACATATCATAACTAAAGCATTCGCTATTATTTCGCGTTTAGCCAAGAGCCTCGGAAACT
>DWUP01000040.1 GCA_020012075.1 Candidatus Avibacteroides avistercoris | reverse complement strand
GGCATTGGCTGAGAAGAAAGCCGCACTCGGCGCTGCCGAGGCTGAAGCTGCCGCATCGGCAGATGCCGAGGCTCCCGCAGCAGAAGCTCAAGAGAGCGCACCTGCAGCTGAATGATTTGAGATTTTCGATTTCCACTTTGTGCCCCATCCGTCAGATGTCAGACGGGTGGGGCTTTTACTTGCCGCGCGGGATGCCGCCATTTTTTTTCATTGCATTTAATGTGTGGCACTCGTGCCATGCGGCCTAATTGCACTATCTTTACCGCGCCAACGATTTGGCGGCAGATTATTTTAAGGATATACAGTCATGAAACAATATTTGGATCTCATCCGCAGGGTCTTGTCGGAGGGGACACCCAAGTCTGACAGGACGGGGACGGGGACTTACAGCATATTCGGACACCAGATGCGGTTTGACCTCGGCGAGGGTTTCCCTCTGCTGACTACCAAAAAGATACACCTCAAGTCGGTCATACACGAATTGCTCTGGTTCTTGAAGGGCGACACCAATGTCAAATACTTGCAGGACAACGGCGTGCGCATCTGGAACGAGTGGGCCGGTCCCGACGGTGACTTGGGGCATATCTATGGCTACCAATGGCGCTCGTGGCCGGACTATGACGGCGGACATATCGACCAGATCAAGAATGTAATAGAGGACATCAAGTCTGACCCGGGTTCGCGCCGTCTGATTGTCAGTGCATGGAATGTGGCAGACCTCGGACGGATGAACTTGCCGCCATGCCACATCCTGTTCCAATTCTATGTCAATGACGGCAAACTAAGCATGCAGTTCTACCAGCGCAGTGCGGATATATTTCTGGGTGTGCCCTTTAACATAGCATCCTACGCCCTGCTGCTGATGATGGTCGCGCAAGTGACCCACCTGCAACCATACGAATTGGTGCATACGCTGGGTGATGCGCATATCTATAAGAACCATATTGAGCAAGTGCATCTGCAACTGCAGCGTGAACCGAAGCCGTTGCCGCAGATGCATCTTAATCCTGAGGTCGATGACATCTTCGGCTTCACTTATGACGATTTCACGCTGACGGGCTATGAACCGTATCCACATATCAAAGGTGACGTATCTGTCTGATGAAAGCGCAAGTCATTATAATAGTAGCATATACGGCCGACCGCGCTATCGGGCGCGACAATGGCCTGATTTGTCGTGTGTCAGCTGACATGCAGCGTTTCAAACGCCTGACGATGGGCAATATCATCATCATGGGCAGGAATACATTCGAGTCGCTGCCCAAAGGAGCACTGCCCGGACGGCTCAATGTCGTGCTGTCCACGACCCGCGACGACTTCGACGGTGCTGTGACATTCAAGTCTCTCGACGACGCTCTCAATGCTTTTGCCGACGACGGGCGTGACATATATATAATAGGTGGCGGCAGTGTCTACCGGCAGGCATTGCCCTTGGCAGACCGGATTTGCGCCACAGAGATATTGTGCGATGCCGTTGAGGCAGACACTTTCTTCCCGATGACCGATGCAAGCGAATGGGAAGCAACAGACATCGGGCCGGTCACACGCGACGACAAGAGCGGAGTGGAATATCGCTTCGTGGACTATGTGCGGAGACGGCACGATAGATAAGTCCGGACGAAAATCCAAGGCACGGCGCAAGTTTGCCGATTAACAGAATTATTTATTACTTTTGCACAAAGTACCCTATTGAAAAGAGGTTTAAGATGAATGATATATTGAATCTGAGTGAGCAGGAGATCGTGAGGCGCAACAGTCTCAATGAACTCAAAGCCATGGGGGTCAATCCTTACCCTGCGGAAGAATATCCGACAAATGCTTTTTCGACAGAAATAAAGGAAACTTTTGATGAGACCCGGCAGCGGGAAGTCTGTATAGCCGGACGAATGATGAGCCGTCGTGTGATGGGCAAGGCCTCATTTGTCGAATTGCAGGATTCAAAGGGGAGAATACAAGTATATATCACTCGTGACGACATCTGTCCCGGCGACGACAAAGACCTTTATAACATAGTGTTCAAGAAGTTGCTTGACATAGGCGATTTCATCGGCATAAAAGGCTTTGTGTTTAGGACGCAGATGGGCGAAATAAGCGTCCATGCCAAAGAAATCAAAGTGTTGTCAAAATCCATACGTCCGCTCCCGATAGTCAAATATAAAGACGGGGTGGCTTATGATAAGTTTGATGACCCGGAGATGCGTTATCGCCGCAGATATGTCGATCTGGTGGTAAATGACGGTGTGAAAGACATCTTCATCAAGAGGAATAAAGTCTATAAATCGATGCGCGAGTATTTCGACGCAAAAGGTTATATGGAGGTCGAGACCCCAATATTGCAGCCTATCCCCGGTGGGGCGTCTGCACGGCCTTTCATAACGCATCACAATGCGCTGGATATTCCCCTCTATCTGAGAATAGCCGACGAACTCTATCTGAAGAGATTGATTGTGGGCGGATTTGAAGGAGTGTATGAGTTCAGTAAGAACTTCCGGAACGAAGGCATGGACAGGACCCATAATCCCGAGTTTACCTGCATGGAGATCTACGTCTCATACAAGGACTACAACTGGATGATGGATTTTACGGAAAAGATGCTCGAAAAGATTTGCATCGACGTAAACGGAACGACCGAAGTAAAGGTGGGGGATAATGTCATATCGTTTAAGACACCATTCAAGCGCGTGACAATGATTGACTCAATCAAGGAGTTTACGGGCATAGATATCTCCGGCATGGATGAGACTGCACTGCGCAGCGTGTGCAGACAATTGGGCATAGAAGTCGATGAAACGATGGGCAAGGGTAAGCTGATAGACGAAATATTCGGCGAGAAATGCGAAGGACAGTACATACAGCCTACTTTTATCACAGACTATCCTATCGAAATGTCCCCTTTGTGCAAACGTCATCGCAATGACCCCAATCTCACCGAGCGTTTTGAATTGATGGTCAATGGCAAAGAGTTGTGCAACGCTTATTCTGAGTTGAATGACCCGATTGACCAGCTTGACCGTTTCAAGGAACAATTAAAGTTGAGTGAGAAGGGAGATGACGAAGCAATGTTTATCGACATGGATTTTGTCCGGGCTCTTGAATATGGCATGCCGCCGACATCCGGAATGGGTATCGGCATGGACAGGCTTGTCATGTTGATGACCGGGCAGACTGCGATACAAGAGGTGCTTTTCTTCCCGCAGATGAGACCAGAAAAAAAAGAGAAGAGAGATGAACCATCCAAGTACACATCTCTGGGCATAGCTGAAGATTTAGTGCCCGTGCTGCAAAAAGCCGGCTATTATACCGTCGATTCACTAAGGAATGCGAAGCCGCAGAAACTGCTCCAAGAGATCTGTGAGATAAACAAAAAATATAAATTGGGACTGACCAATCCATCATTGGATGAAGTAAAAGAATGGTTGCAATGAAATAATGGTCATGGCAATGGCGAATGCTATAGCCATGACCATTGTCATTTAGCTATTGACTATGAAATTACCGGGCAGAATACTCATTATAGGTGGTGGCAGTTGGGCGACAGCTATTGCCAAGATAGTCCTCAATAAGGCTGATCACATCAATTGGTACATCCGCAGGGATGACCGCATTGAGGATTTCAAGCGTTTGGGACACAACCCGGCATATCTGACAAGTGTTAAATTTGACTTGTCCCGCATAACATTTTATTCTAACATAAATGATGCGGTCAAGGTGTCAGACACGCTTTTTTTCGTGACACCTTCACCTTACCTTAAGAGTCACCTTAAGAAACTTAAGGTGAAAATCAAGGATAAGTTTGTAGTAACAGCAATCAAAGGCATTGTCCCTGAAGAGAACTTGATAATATCGGAGTATTTTTCCAAGTTCTATGATGTCCCTTCATCAAATATTGCCACAATTGCCGGACCGTGTCATGCCGAGGAGGTCGCATTGGAGAGGCTGTCTTACTTGACCATAGCCTGTCAGGATCTGGACAAGGCAAAAGAAATAGCAGGCGTCATGTCAAACAGCTACATCAAAACTTCGATGAGCGATGATGTGGCCGGCATCGAGTATAGCTCTGTCTTGAAGAATGTCTATGCCATTGCTGCCGGTATATGCAGTGGACTGAAGTATGGTGATAATTTCCAGGCAGTTTTAATCTCTAATGCAATACAGGAGATGAACAGGTTCATCAATACTGTTCACCCTATATGCAGGAATGTATATGACTCTGTTTACCTCGGGGACTTGCTGGTCACGTCGTATTCAAACTTTAGCCGCAACAGGACATTCGGTGCCATGATAGGCAAGGGCTACTCCGTCAAGAGTGCACAAATTGAGATGGAGATGATAGCGGAAGGCTATTTCGGCACGAAGTGCA
Organism: Candidatus Avibacteroides avistercoris; assembly: GCA_020012075.1. Classification (GTDB taxonomy): domain Bacteria; phylum Bacteroidota; class Bacteroidia; order Bacteroidales; family Bacteroidaceae; genus Avibacteroides; species Avibacteroides avistercoris. The sequence goes on along the minus strand of DWUP01000040.1, from coordinate 6,028 downwards.
TTAAAGAGATAAACAAGTTTTATCATGTCAATATGCCAATACTTGACGCGGTTTACAATATATTGTATGAGAGGATTTCTCCGACGATAGAAATAAAATTACTAACCGATTCATTTAGGTGATTATTATGGATAACATTAGGCTGACGATTAAAGATGCATCCCGGTTCGTAGACCAAAAGGTCTACGAGGGCTTTCTCTCGCAAGTAGACACTCTGTCTGCCGAGTTGGAAAACGCTACTTGTCCTGGTTCTGATTTCCTCGGATGGTTGCATTTGCCATCATCCTTATCACAGGATTTGATTGACGATATAATGGTTACCGCCGAGTCCATGCGGCGCGATTGCCAAGTGGTCGTGGTCGCAGGCATTGGTGGCAGTTATCTTGGGGCAAGGGCTGTCCTTGAGGCTCTAAGCAATTCATTCGGAGGCCTTCGTGCCAATCATGATGCGCCACAAGTAATATTTGCCGGGAATAATATAAGTGAAGACTATCTGTATGAGCTCAAAGACTATCTGGCCGGGAAGAAATTTGGAATAATAAACATATCCAAGTCTGGGACAACCACAGAAACTGCAATTTCCTTCAGATTACTGCGTGAGTGGTGTGAGACATCATGTGGCAAAGATTTCGCCAGACGCAATATAGTCGCCGTGACTGATGCGAGGAAAGGTGCTGCCCGAATGATGGCAGACAAGGAAGGTTATAAGACTTATGTCATACCTGACAATGTCGGAGGCCGTTTCTCTGTCCTCACTCCCGTGGGACTGTTGCCTGTTGCCGTAGCAGGATTTGACATCAGCCGGCTTGTGTCAGGAGCGTTGTCGATGGAAGAAACTTGCTCGAGCAAATCACCTGCGGCAGAAAATCCTGCAGCTGTCTATGCCGCAATGAGGAATGCCCTCTATGCCGGCGGCAAGAAAATTGAGATATTAGTCAATTTCAATCCTAAACTTCACTACATCATGGAGTGGTGGAAGCAATTGTATGGTGAGTCAGAGGGTAAGGATAATAAGGGCATTTTCCCTGCGGCAGTAGATTTCTCAACAGACCTTCATTCTATGGGCCAATGGATACAGCAGGGCGAACGTACGATATTCGAAACAGTAATATCAGTGGCAAATGTCAATCATGAGTTGCGTATTCCTTCTGACCAAGAGAACCTCGATGGGCTTAACTATATAGCCGGAAAGCGTATTGATGAAGTGAATAAGATGGCAGAACTCGGCACGCGTTTGGCACATGTCGATGGAGGAGTGCCTAACATGCGGATTGAAATGCCCAAGGTCGATGAATATTACATCGGGCAGCTCTTCTATTTCTTCGAGAAGGCGTGCGCTATCAGCGGATTGATGCTGGGGATTAATCCTTTCAACCAACCCGGTGTAGAAGATTATAAGAAGAACATGTTCGCATTGCTCGACAAACCGGGGTATGAGAAAGAGTCTGAGGCTATCAGAGAACGTCTGAAATAACGAAGCCGTCATCCGGAGAGTGCTATTGCAATGAGAGTTTATTGCGTGGCACTCTCTTTTTATTGTTTTAATCACTGCTGATGAAGAATTACTATTGGGGGGCTTTCTTAGTCACGGCCTTGGTACTAATCATATTGCTTGCTCTCAACCTCTTGCCGGACTATCAACTGTTTGGCCACAAGATGCGCAGGGTGGATATGCTTTCTGAGTTGAGGTATGACAAACCCGTTGCAGCATTGTCTGAAGACACTGTAAAGCTCGAAGAGATAGTAGAAAAGAAAGAAATTATCACCGACTATGTGGACACATGTGAGGCAGGAGTCACATGCATCGTCGATTATTCTGACTCTACGCACAGAGGAATGAGCCATTTCTATGCAGTGCTCGACTCTGTCGCCGACCTTGACAGGCCTGTCAGGATAGCAGTATTCGGGGATTCATTCATTGAGGGAGACATCTTCACGGCGGACCTGCGTGAGATGTTGCAGCAGCATTATGGCGGCAAGGGAGTAGGGTATGTCAATATCACATCCAATGTCGCAAACTTCCGTCCGACTGTAATCCATAAATTCGAGGGTTGGCAATCACATTCTGTCATTGACTCAATCTGTGACCGTGCGATGCTCGGCCTCAATTCTACCTACTACAAGCCACGCACGCCGCAGGCCTTCGTCTCGCTTGAGGGGACATCGCGATATGCCACAGGCGTTGCCGAAGCTGAAGTCTCACAACTATACTTCATGAGTGACAGCAGCCGGTTTACATTGTCATGCTCCGTCAATGGTGCTGAGGCAGAGCCGGTCACCGTCAGTGGCAGTGGGCTAAGGACTGCGCGGGTGAGCGGTGGCATCAAGTCTGTCAAGTGGATTGTCAATGACTCGGTGCCTGCCGTCTTCTGGGGTGTGACGATGGAGAGCCGGCATGGGGTGGTGGTGGACAACATGTCATTGCGCGGCAGTGCAGGGTTCAACTTCTTGTCAATCCCCGAGGCACGTCTGCGCCAGTTTGCGGCGGCACGCGCTTATGATCTTATCATATTGCAGTACGGGCTGAACGTCGCGTCTGAGAACCGGACGAGTTATTCGGGCTACAAGAAATCGATGGAGCAGGTCATTGCCAAGCTCAAGTCATGCTTCCCCACTGCATCTTTCCTCTTGATGAGTGTCGGCGACCGCATGATGAAGGATGATGACGGCAATCTCGTCACCATGCCCGGCATCATTAATCTGGTGAATTATCAGGAGGCGATAGCGGCCGACTCGGGCATAGCATTCTGGAATCTCTTCTCAGCATTTAAATCGTTGGGCGGCATAAAGGCATTCGCCGAGGCGCAACCGCCGATGGCCAATCTTGATTACACTCACATTAATTTCCGTGGTGGTAAGAAGTTGGCCGCCGAATTAGTAAAGGCATTGATGAATGGCAAGGAGAACTTTGACAAAGCCAATGGCCGTGCAGCGGATTAGGCCTCTGGCTTTCATATTGGCGACGTGTGTCGCCGTCGCAGCCGTCGCGCAAGATGATATCCGTCCTCAGGCCACTCCCGATACACCGCTGCACGCCATTGAGGCTCCGGCTCTCATTTCTCCCGAAATAGCATTACCCGACATTGAGGAGATGTCGGCCTATTCGTGCTTTGCAGGCACTGCTGACAATGTCATTACCGACCCAAAGCACACACTGGACCCATTCATTGACAAATTTATCCATCTGCTAAGCACCGGCAGCGGGGTGTTGAGGATAGCCCATGTCGGGGACTCGCATGTCAGAGGGCATTTCTTCCCCGGAGTAGTGAAAGAAAAACTCGAAGCATTGCTCGGCAGTGATGCCGTCGAGCACGCATACCGTGTCTTTGACTATAACACTCCGGGCATCTCGCGTGAGACGGGAAAGGATGGAGTAGTCTATCAGGTCTATGGCATCAATGGAGCCACTGCACAGACGTTCACCGACTCGCGGCACATCACGGCCATCGGCGGGTTGTCTCCCGACCTGCTGATAGTGTCGCTCGGTACTAACGAGAGCATGGGCAGGACCTACAGTGCTGTCCAACACAAGAATCAATTGGATCAGCTCATTCGTATGCTGGCAGACCGGTGTCCGGGAGTTCCCTTGCTGCTGACGACCCCTCCGGGCAATTATCGCAGGTCACGTGGCCGCTATGAGGTGAACCGCAACGTACAGCGTGCCGTCCAGACCATTATCAATTATGCCACAGACAAGGGTTACGCCTATTGGGACCTCTATCACATAGCCGGGGGCGAGTCACGTGCCTGTACCAACTGGCAGTCGGCAGGGCTGATGCAGCGTGATCACATACACTTCACCAAGCAGGGATATATCCTGATGGGTAATTTGCTATATAATGCTATAATAAAATTGATTAAAGACTATGCTCGATATTGATTTGTCAAAGTTGGCAGGCCTCCTGACCTACGACCCAGATGCTCCGATGCTGTTCAACAGCGGGTTGTTTGTCTGGCTGTTTCTCGGCTTTTCGTTAGTCTATGCCTTGCTGCACAAGCGCGACGTGCTCCGCATAGCATTTGTGACACTGTTCTCCTATTATTTCTATTACAAGAGCAGTGGAGCATGCTTCTTTCTACTGGCAGTGGTGACTGTGTCAGACTATTTGCTGGCGCGGATGATGCACCGCACGTCTTCGCGCCGTGGCCGCCTGGCCTGTGTCACGCTGAGCATCGTCATCAATCTTGGTCTGTTGTGCTATTTCAAATACACCAATTTCTTCTATGCCACATTCATGCAGGTCGTGGGCGGCACGTTTTCACCGCTTGACATAGTGCTGCCGGTGGGTATATCGTTTTTTACGTTCCAGTCACTGAGTTATACGATTGACATCTATCGGGGCAAGCTGTCGCCTCTGGGCAGCCTGCTGGACTATGCTTTCTATGTTTCGTTTTTCCCCATGCTTGTGGCGGGGCCGATAGTGCGTGCGTCAGACTTCATTCCCCAGATACACCGCCGTCCGACGGTGGACCGTGATATGTTTGCCCGCGGCATATTCTTGATTGTCTGCGGCTTGCTCAAAAAGGCAGTGATAAGTGATTACATCAGTGTCAATTTTGTCAGTCGTGTGTTTGACAATCCCTCACTGTATTCTGGAGTGGAGAATCTGTTTGCCATCTATGGTTATGCCTTGCAGATCTATTGTGACTTCTCGGGCTACAGTGATATGGCTATCGGGCTGGCATTGCTGCTGGGCTTCAAGGTGCCGGCCAACTTTGACTCGCCATACAAGTCGCAGTCGGTGTCAGAGTTCTGGCACAGGTGGCACATATCGCTCTCGACGTGGCTGAGGGACTATCTCTACATTTCGCTGGGCGGCAACCGGCGTGGCAAGGTGCGCACATATATCAATCTGATGCTCACCATGTTGTTGGGAGGCCTCTGGCACGGAGCATCATGGAATTTCATCTTCTGGGGCGGTTTCCACGGTCTTTGTCTCGTGGTGGACAAGTTTGTCCGCTCTCTCCGTCTGCCGTCGCCCGGACGTGGCGGGACGATGATGCGTGTGGTCAAAGTCGTGGTTACGTTTCATCTCGTATGTTTCGGCTGGATATTCTTCCGCAATACGGATTTCAGCGGTTCGGTGGCGATGCTGAGGCAGATTTTCAGTGACTTCCATCCCGAGCTGTTCTGGCAGCTCGTCACGGGCTATGCGGCTGTATTTGCGCTCATGGCTGTCGGTTTCGTGACACATTTCGTGCCCGATGGCTGGTCACAGCGCGTGCAGTCACTCATCGCCAAGTCGCCTGTCATCATCTCTGTGCTCCTGCTCGCACTGGCTATCTTCGTTGTCATACAGGTCAAGAGCATGGATGTGCAGCCCTTCATTTACTTCCAGTTCTGACGAAGTTTGTGCACCCGCACGGATATATGTCCCCTGCGGGTGCCGATGTTTGCCCGGGAAGTACGACCCAAATGATATGGGGTCGTACCTTTTTGGTCACAGGGTCTGATGCTATGCCGTGTGGGGTAGTATGCAAACTTGTCTGGGGTAGTATGTAAAATCGGTTTAGGTCGTATGCAAAATCGGTGGCATCTCGACTGCTGGCTTTGGGTAACGTATGCGGATGGCCTACCGTGAGATGCCCGGCAACCTTATGGCAAGTGTCGCGGGCGGAGGCATGGTCGCTACGTCAAGATGCCTGCGGGCAGTGGTGACGTGCCTTGCCGCTGCGGGTAGCGTGGAGGCAGCAATGGCTATCCTTGGCGCAGCATGGCACGTGCGGCCTCGATAATCGTGTCGCGGTTGTCGCGGATGTCGTCAATCGTCATATTGATGCTCACGTCGGGGTCAATGCCGAACTCAATCTGTTGCATCCCGGCATCGAGGGTGGGGCTGGCCGAGAAACGCACTGACCAAGAGTTTGGTAATTCGGCTGAGAAGGGGAGACCCGATCCGCCGCCCGTCTTGTCACCCATGATGGTCACGCGTGGCAGGATGCGCATCATATTGACAAAATCGTTGGTGGCACTGTAGGAATGGCGGTTTACCAATACGATGACAGGTTTTTGCCAGCGGATGTAGGG
>DWUP01000039.1 GCA_020012075.1 Candidatus Avibacteroides avistercoris | reverse complement strand
CAGATGTGTATAAGAGACAGCTGCGGGGATGAGTGGGTGATGCCGGATGAGGCTGACTGCCCGGATGACTGCCGCCCCGGTGTCGCCGAAGCCCTTGAGCCATTGCATGAGGTCGATGCCGCAGCGGCCTATGGTGTCGATTGTCTCCCGGCTGATGCCGCGTGCTGTCATGGCGGCGAGCATCTCGCCGGCGTCCATGTGCTGTGCGCCGCAATCGGTGTGGGCTATGACCATGACATCGGTCACTCCGAGTTCGTAGATGGCTATGAGCAGGCTGCGCATAGCGCTGTCAAACGGTGTATTCACCAGTCCGCCGGCGATTTTGATTAACTTGACATCTCCGTTTTTCAGACCCAGTGCCGCCGGGAGCAGGGTGGTGAGGCGGGTGTCCATGCATGTGATGATGGCAGTCTTCTTGTCGGGATACTTGTCGGTCTTGTAGGCCTCGTATGCCCGGCTCTCTACAAACTTGCGGTTGTAGGCGAGCATTTCTTCAATAGCTTTGTTGGTCATGGCCGGTCGTCGTGTCGTTTTAGTAGTTGAGTACCGTTATCACGGGATTGTGGTCGGACATTAATGTCGCTGTCGTGTCTTCTCCCGGAATCCATATCTGTGTGACATCGAATGAGGGGGAGACGAAGATGTAGTCGATCTTTTGCCTTTCGCCTTCGGGGATACGTCCGAAGTCGTGGTAGGTGTAGGCTACGCCGTCCTTTCGCTTGGCCTCGGCATAGCTGTCCACGAGTAAATCAGGCTGTGATGTGGCGCGTCTGTAGGCTTCAGACGTGTCATTGACATTGAAGTCGCCCGTCATTATCACCGGACCGTCGCCGGCTATCGCCTCGAGCCGCCCGAGTATGAGGTCTATGCCATTGATCTGTGCCTCGGCACCTACGTGGTCAAGGTGTGTGTTGAGCAGGCACAGGCTGTCGCCGGTCCGTGTGTCGCGCAGTCTCACCCACGTGGCTATCCGTGTGCAGGCGCCGTCCCATCCGATAAACCCGGCACTGTCTGGATATTGTGACAGCCAGAAGACACCTTTGTCCACCGGCGCAAACCGCTCTCTGTCCCAGAATACGGGGGCATATTCGCCTGCCTCTGCGCCGTCGTCACGCCCGACACCGTAGTAGTCGTAGGATGTGAGACAGGCCGTCAAGTCGTGCAACTGGTTGGCGAGCACCTCCTGGAGGCCGAAGATGTCAGGATGTTCGCTGTTGATAAACTTCGCTATCGTGTCTCTCCTTGTCTCCCAACTGTTGAGGCTGTCGCCACGGTTGTCATAGCGTATGTTGAAAGTTATGCATTTGATTGGTTCGTCCTGCTGTTTCGTCCGGCATGAACCGAGTGTGAGCAAGGCGAGGACAGGTACTACGATTGACAGATGCGTTTTCATTATGGTATATTGTTGGTTTCTTTCGGTGCAAAAATATTTAAAGCTATTGATAATCCAATGCCCGTCATTGCCCTTTTTGTGCCTGAGGTGAGTGCGGGGGAGTCAATGGCTTTGCTCCGAATGTCACGGAATGCCATGCAATATCGATGGAGATGGGAAATGCAGGTTTTTTCCCCCCTTGTTACCTATTGTGTTTTATACTTTTAATTCTTATAATTGCGGAAGTTTAATCATAAATGTTGCGGCTATGAAAAAGATTGGTCTTTTGTTTGTGGCATTTGGGCTGGCAGTGGCCGCAAATGCTCAGTTGAGAGTGGATTCTCTGGGACGCAGCGAGTTCGGGGTGATACCCGGAGAGACCTATGACGACCTGGTCGAAGCCACGGTTACGGCCTATGGGGAGTCGGGTAAATCCGTGCTGAACCTATATACCCCCGACCTGATGGCAAGTCTTGTGGGTGACATGGGTGCTCCCTACTTCATCCAATGCGTGCTGGGGACGCACAATCAGAAAGATTCGCCTATTTTTCAGGCTGCCGGGGTATACAAGAGGGTCTTTTATGTGGATGGCGGTGGAAATGTCTTTGCAAAGGGGACTACGATACAGCCGGCAGTAGACCCGGAATCTTTAGTGAGTGGCCCAGACATCCCAGTAATTGGTCCATTGGCTGATACGGGTTCTTCCCGCTCCTCCGTCCTGTCCCCCCTCTCCAGGCTGAGTGGCATAACGGGTGTCTCCTACACCGTCGAGCAACCGGCAGGAGGTGCCTCGACGATGAGTGCAGGCAGTGCGTTAGCCCAGCCCCGCCAGCGTCTCGGCCTCTTGGCCGAGGAGGTCGAGGCCGGTGTCCCCGAGGCAGTGGTGACGCTCGATGACGGGACGAAAGGCATCAGCTACTCAGACCTCGTGGTGACGCTCATCGATGCAGTCAACGAGTTGAATGCCAAGGTCGCCGTGCTTGAGGAACAGCTTGCCGAGGCGCGCGACGCAGCTCCGGAAGCCCGTGCCGTCGCTGGTGATGCCGCCACGGCGGAGGCAAAGACCTACGTGGAGCAAAACGCGCCTAACCCGTCGGGCGGCGAGACTGCCATCCTCTATGGCCTTGCCGATGACGTGTCGGATGCTTACCTCTGCATCTATGACCTGCAAGGCAAGCAAGTCAAGCGCATAGAACTGGCCGGCAGGCAAGGGCAGGTAGTGGTCGCCGCCTCCGACCTCGGCGCGGGGATGTACATCTATTCCCTCATCGCCGACGGGCAGGAAGTCGGTTCGCACAGGATGATTTTGACGGACTAAGGGGAGGAGCGAGAAATGAAAAAGTCAGTTTTGCTTTCTGCTCTATTGGTGGCTGCGTGCTGCGCGTCGGCACAAAGCATCAGCAAGAGCTACACGTTTGACACACCCTCCGTGCAGGCAAGTGCCGAGCACGAGGGCTATTGCTCGGTCGTGTCGTCGCTTGATGCTTCGACCTCGGTCGTGGGCGAACCGTCGTTGCCATCTTGCTACTTGAACT
>DWUP01000038.1 GCA_020012075.1 Candidatus Avibacteroides avistercoris | reverse complement strand
AGCGTCAGATGTGTATAAGAGACAGGCCACTGCCACCACAATCTTGGGCACCATGAATATATTGGTAAAGGCAAACGAAGCCAGACGCTCAGTCCAATGGAAACGTATGATCCACTCTGTCAGCAAGTATGTGCCACAGGTATTGAGGGCGATACTGCCCATCCAGACGATGACATACTTGATGAGGACGTTCATCTTCGAACAATCCTTGGCACGAAACGTCCAGCTATAATTCACATAGCAGTTGGACAAAGCACCGCACACCGAACCGATGAGAGTCGAATACAGGTAATAGATGCCGCACACATTGGCCAGGACAAACGTCATGGCAATATCCACGAGACTCGCCATCTGCGACGAAACCATCGCCTTGGTAAATGTCAGAATGCCACGCCGCGTCATCCCCTCTCCTCCGTCAGACAAACAACCCTATGACGACAAGGACCGCTGCCGAATAGATGCCTGCCAGCACATCATCCATCATGATGCCAAACCCTCCTCCCAAGGCCTCCATGCGACGGACACCCAGAGGCTTGACGATGTCAAAGAAACGAAACAGCACAAAGGCTGCCACGGCATACCACCAATCATCAGTAGGGACGGCCATCAAGGCTATCCACGTGCCCACCGTCTCATCGACCACGACGCGCGAAGGGTCTTTGCCCCACACCCCCTCGAGCACTCCTGACGACCATGTCCCGAGTATGAAAAAAGCCAGAGTGAGCAGTGTGACGACCACCTGCACATCACACAGGGGCATGAATGCCGACAGCACAAGCCACACTCCAAGCGCCACTGCCGCGCCGGCAGTCCCGGGAGCGACAGGACAATAACCGGCACCGAATGTCGTGCCTATCAACTTGTGGGCCCAAAGACCGGCCCCAGCCTTGTCTGCCATGATATGAAACAATTCTGTAATGACTGGCAAAATTATTTAATCCTCGACACCCGTGCAAAATGATTTGATGCAAAATTGGGAAAACACCCGCCAAAGCCCTCATTCGCATACCCCCGGTGCCGCCACGTCCCGCCCATATCGCCACGACATGCCTCCACACAGGCCACGGCATCAGACCCTGCCGGAAAAACTTAGACTAAAAACATATATTTGCAGCTTAGCGTCTATATATTTTTAACTTAGAGATATATATTTTCAGGCTAAAACGCGGGAATGGCACCAGACCCTGAGTCGATTGCCACCGCACGCCGGCGCGGCAGACATCCCGCCCCGCCACCACGGCATCACTGCCCGGGGCGGATAGATGTCATACACAGGAAATGCAGTATCTTTGCTGACCTCTAAACAACGAAAGCAATGAGAGAAATCAATCCCGGCGACACCGACAGGGCATACGCATTCGAGATGTGGATGAAAGCACCTATGCCGATGGTGACCCTGATAAAGACGATGGATGTCACACGACTCGTCAAGACAGGCAAAAGATGCGGAATGAAATTCAACATGATGATGCTCTGGTGCATAGGCCGCGCCGCCACGGGAATCAGAGAATTCTATACCCTGCCCGTGGGTGACAGGCTGGTGCAATATGACTCGCTGGCCGTCAGCACCATCGTGGCCAATAAGGACGGAGGTGTGAACTCTTGCGACATCGCACTGTCAGGTGACTTGTGGCAATTCGCCGACGAATATCTGAGGCTCACAAGCATCGTGGCAGAGAGCTGCCGCAACCACGACATCGCCGACAGCATGGTGATAGGCACATCGGCGCTGGCACGGCATGAGATCGACGGTGCGGTAGGGATGTACAGCGGGATATACAACAATCCGTTTTTGATTTGGGGGAAATATAAGAGACGCCTGCTGCACTATGAGCTGCCCGTTTCATTCCAGTTCCACCACACGCAGATGGACGGTGAGCATGCGGCAGCCTTTCTTGACAACCTGCAAAAAGAAATCAGGTACTTCTGCCGTTGATGCAGCGCGACGCCTGCATGCCAAGGCATCAGCTGCCCGGCACACGGGCAGGCAACAGAAAAGCCGGACGTTAGCGCCCGGCTCTCCATTATATTATGGCTGCATTTATTTTACTTTAGCCACGATTGCCTTAAATGCTTCCTCGTGATTCATTGCGAGGTCGGCGAGGACTTTTCTATTGATTTCGATGCCTGCTTTCTTGAGAGCACCCATCAACTGTGAGTAAGACATCCCTTCAAGACGTGCAGCGGCATTGATACGCTGTATCCATAATGCACGGAAGTTGCGTTTCTTTGCTCGACGGTCACGGTAGGCATAAGTCAAACCCTTCTCCCATGTATTCTTGGCAACGGTCCAAACATTCTTTCTTGCACCGAAATAGCCTCTGGTCAATTTAAGGATTCTCTTTCTTTTTGCTCTTGAAGCAACATGATTTACTGATCTTGGCATAGTTTTTTGTTGTTTTTAGGAAGCTTAGCGCCCTATTTCACGGGGTCTTTGGGCTAAGTCATCCGGTTAGAAGTTTGATTTAAAATACCTTAATGCTTAGATTATTTCAGTGCGAGCAATGATCTAACCATTGAGCGGTCCTCGGCACTGACCAAAGTCATCTTCTGCAAGTTTTTCTTTCTCTTAGTTGCTTTCTTAGTCAGGATATGACTGTGGTAAGCATGTTTTCTTTTGATTTTACCTGTTCCGGTAAGGCGAAACCTTTTTTTGGCACCGGAGTTAGTCTTCATCTTTGGCATTTTTTTCTTTGTTTTATTTGTTATTAATGGTGATAACGCATATACCGGCGTTTTTCACTTCTCTTTCATTGTTCTTCGCTCTCAGCCTTCTGCTGTTGCTTCTGCGATGGTTGCTTCTCTGTGGTCTTTTTGCCTGTCCCCTTCTTCGGCGAGATGAAGATGGTCATGCGCTTGCCTTCGAGGACGGGCATTTGCTCCACCTTGCCATACTCCTCGAGGTCGTTGGCAAAACGCAGTAGGAGTACTTCTCCCTGTTCCTTGAAAAGTATCGAACGTCCTTTGAAGAATACGTAAGCCTTGACCTTGTCGCCGTCCTGCAGGAAACCCATGGCATGACGCAGTTTGAAGTTGTAGTCATGGTCATCGGTCTGCGGGCCGAAACGTATCTCCTTGACATTCACTTTCACTTGTTTTGCCTTCATCTCCTTCTGTTTCCTCTTGAGCTGATAGAGGAACTTCGAGTAGTCGATAATCTTGCAAACAGGAGGGACGGCCGTGGGTGAAATCTCCACCAAATCGAGTCCTGCGTCTTCGGCCATCTTCAATGCCTGGGACAACGGGTAGACTTTTGGTTCAATGTCGTCGCCTACGACCCGGACTTCTCGTGAATGAATCTGTTCATTTATACGATGCTGTCCTTTTAGATTGTCATTCTTCATCAAATGTTTTGTTCCTGTTTTTGTTATTAAATCAACTATTTACCGATTACTTCCGAGGAGTCGTGCAACGATGCCCGAGTCCATGTCAAAAAAGCGGTGGCAAAGTTACCACTTATTTATCATATTATTAACCTCTTCCAAGATGTTTTTGCAGAATTCATCTTTTTTCATCGTCCCTTTGTCTCCTTCTCCCTGCTTTCTGACCGAGACTTCTCCGTTTGCGGCTTCTTTCTCACCGACGATGAGCATATATGGGACGTGTCTCATCTCGTTGTCACGGATCTTGCGGCCTATCTTTTCGCTGCGGTCATCGACGTATGCCCGCACGTCATTGACGGCGAAATAGGCTTTGAGTTGCTCTGCATAGTCATTGAACTTGTCGCTTATAGGCAGGATGGCCACCTGATCGGGTGTCAGCCACAATGGGAATTTACCGCCGGTGTGCTCTATCAATACGGCAACAAACCTCTCCATCGAGCCGAAAGGAGCACGGTGTATCATGACGGGACGGTGCTTCTGGTTGTCGGCACCGGTATATTCAAGTTCGAAACGTTCCGGCAGATTATAATCTACCTGTATAGTCCCGAGCTGCCACTTGCGGCCGATGGCGTCGCGCACCATGAAGTCGAGTTTCGGGCCATAGAATGCTGCTTCGCCATATTCCACTGTCGCTTTCAGACCTTTCTCCTTGCAGGCGTCGATGATTGCCTGCTCGGCCAGTTCCCAATTCTCGTCGCTGCCGATATATTTGGAGCGGTCGGTCTTGTCACGCAATGATATCTGTGCCTCGAAGTTTTCAAAATCCATGGCCTTGAACACTATCGAGATGATGTCCATTACCTTGAGGAATTCCTCCTTGACCTGATCGGGACGGCAGAAGATGTGTGCATCGTCCTGAGTGAAACTGCGCACGCGGGTCAAGCCGTGCAACTCGCCGCTCTGCTCATAGCGGCAGACAGTGCCAAACTCGGCTATGCGCAGCGGCAGGTCTTTGTAGGAGCGTGGAGAGTTCTTGTAAATCTCGCAGTGATGAGGGCAATTCATCGGTTTGAGGAAGTATTCCTCTCCTTCCTCCGGTGTATGAATCGGCTGGAATGAGTCCTTGCCATACTTAGCATAGTGGCCGGATGTAACATACAGTGCCTTGTTGCCGATTGGCGGGGTGATGACTTCCTGATAGCCGTAGCGTTTCTGGATGCGGCGCAGGAACTCTTGCAGGCGGAGACGCAGGTCAGTGCCTTTGGGCAGCCACATTGGGAGTCCCTTGCCTACCCTTTCGGAGAACATGAAGAGATCCATCTCCTTGCCGATCTTGCGGTGGTCGCGTTTCTTTGCTTCCTCAAGCATAGTCAGATAGTCGTCGAGCATCTTTTTCTTGGGGAAAGTTATGCCATAGATGCGGGTCAGCATCTTGCGGTCTTCATGCCCGCGCCAATAGGCTCCTGCCACAGCGGTCAGTTTGATAGCCTTTATATAAGATGTGTTGGGCAGGTGAGGCCCGCGGCACAGGTCGGTGAAGCCTCCTTGGGTGTAGGTCGTGATGTGGCCGTCCTCCAGTTCGGAGATTAGCTCGCATTTGTATGTCTCGCCGCGCCCGCCGAAAGCGCTGAGTGCATCTGCCTTGGAGATGTCCCGGCGGATGACCTGTTCCTTCTTGGCTGCCAGCTCAGCCATGCGTGCTTCTATCGCCGGCAGGTCTGACTCCTTGATGACAGCCTCACCGGGGTCTACGTCATAGTAGAAACCATTCTCGATAGCCGGCCCGATGCCAAACTGTATGCCGGGATAAAGCTCTTGCAAAGCCTCGGCCAAGAGGTGTGCGCTCGTGTGCCAAAAGGTGTGCTTGCCCTCGGCATCATCCCATTTGTAGAGGACGACCGACGCATCCTCGGTGATGGGGAGCATCAGGTCGCGTGTCTCGCCATTGACTCCGCACGAGAGCACCTCTTGCGCCAGACGCGGGCTGATGCTCTCGGCTATCTGCATTCCGGTAACGCCGGACTCATACTCACGGACAGAGCCGTCGGGAAAAGTGATCTTTATCATATTCGTCTTGTGTTGTTTCGTTTTTTATTGCCTGCAAAGGTATATAAAATTCAATTCAATGTCATCGGCAGCAAGCCCTAATGTTCACACCATTATATATATAATGTGCCGGCACGGCCACCGCCAGGGCGACCATGC